>DVKQ01000064.1 GCA_018715925.1 Candidatus Onthousia faecipullorum | reverse complement strand
TATAATATAAACAGAGTAAAAGTAAAAGACTAACTTTGATGGCACGCCGTATGATTAGAAATAATCCCGTACGGTGTAGGATTGGGGAAAAGGCAGAGGATACAGAGCCAAAGCCTTACCTATAATCATGAAGATGGAACCAATTAAAGTTGAGATGTTACCAATAAAATATAATATTGATAAAGAGTTGTTAAATTTAATTTCAGAAGCTAATGAAAAATATGGTGAATATAAATCAAATTTAAAGAATAGTCAATTTGATTCAAAATTTTTTCTTGATTCAATTATATTGAGTGAAAGTTTAAAGTCTACACAAATTGAAGGTACACAGATTTCTCAAGATGAAATGTATTATTTGAAATATATGCCAAAAACTGATGATAATTTAGAAATTCAAAATTTGAAAAAAGTTATTGAGTATGCAAAAGATTATTTGAAGCAAGGAAAAATAGATATTAAATTTGTAAATTCTATTCATAGAATCTTATTAGATAGTGTTAGAGGAAATGAGAAAGAACCAGGTAAGATTAGAGATGTTCAAAATTGGGTGGGACCTAAAGGATGTACTATTGAAGAAGCTATATTTGTTCCACCAATACCAGAAGAAGTTCCTATACTATTAGATAATTTATTTAAATATATGAATGATGCTTATATTGATCCTATATTTATAAATATGGCTATATCTCATTCTCAGTTTGAAACTATACATGCTTATCGTGATGGTAACGGAAGATTAGGCAGAGCATTAATTCCAATTCAGTTAGCTATACTTACAGAAGATGAACCTATTTTGTTTTTGTCAGAAATAATAGAGTTATATAAACCTAGTTATTATAGATATTTGAATGAGAGTAGAAAAGGAAACATGTTGGGGTTTATAAAATTCTTCTTACAATGTATTATTGATCAATGTAATAATTATATTGCAAAAATAAATAGAATAAAGCAAATTTATAATAAGGATATGGAAACAATTAAAAAAATAAATGGTAATACTATATATAGAATAATGCCAGTAATTATGAAACAAGTAGTTTTTACTAAGAAAGAAGTAGCAGAAGAATCTAGAGTTTCAAGAAATACAGTATCTACTATTATTGATAAGTTAGTAGATATGGGAATTTTAGTTCAAGATTCAACTTATGCGAAGCTAAGTTATAGGTATGATGCGATATATAATGTGTTTGTTGGAAAAGAATTATAGATTAATAAATTAATGTACAATCATTGTGCAAAACAGGTGACTTATTTCCTAGTATAAAAGATAATTTATAAGAAAATTAATAGACTTTAATTTTTTTGTTTGATATGATTTATGTATGGAGGGAAGTATGAAAAAATATCGTTGTACTATTTGTGGTTATATTTATGATGATGCGAAAGAAAAGGTAAAGTTTGAAGATTTACCAGATGATTGGAAATGCCCAATGTGTGGGGCCCCTAAGAGTTTATTTGAAGAAGTTAAAGAAGAAAAAGAGAAAATAAAAGAAGATTCTAAAGTTGAGATTATAGAAGACGTAGATGATGAATTAAGAGAATTATCTAACTATGAAATATCTTTAATTTGTTCTAATTTAGCTCGTGGTTGTGAAAAACAGTATTTAGAAGAAGAAAAAGATTTATTTAGAGAATTGTCTAAGTATTATGAAGGTTTAGAAGAAGATAAAACTGGTAGTTTTGATGATATTATTAATATGGTAAATGGTGATATTAATAATTTTAGTAAGTCAATGGATGTTTTTACTAAATATGAAGATAGAGGTGCTAAAAGGGTTGTTAATTGGGCTAGTAAGAGTACTAATATTATGAAAGTAGTAATAGATACCTATAAAGAAAAAGGAATAGATTATATTAAAAATACAAAGATATGGGTTTGTGATATTTGTGGATTTGTTTATATAGGAGATAATCCTCCTAAGGTTTGTCCTGTTTGCAGGGTTCCTAGTCTTAAGATATTGGAGGTGTGCTAATATGGAGAAAAGTGAAAGATATGCTTATCGTGATTTAAAAATATGTACTAAAGATTGTTTATGTCTATTTGTCTGTCCAACAGGAGCGACTGATAATGAGACAGGACAGATAGATTTTGATAAATGTATTGGATGTGGGGCCTGTGCAGCATCTTGTCCATCTCGTGCGATTACTATGTTACCTAGAGTTTATCCTAAACAAAAAGTTAAAGATGAAAGAGTGATTAAAGAATTATTTAATAATGCTGATAGTAAGATTGAACAGATTAAGATTTTAAAATATCTTATGAGTAAATCTAGTAATGATGATGAAAAACGTTTATATAAGGCTTTAATTCATTCTAATAAAGTAATGGTAGAAGATATGATGAGAGAGGCTGGGTTTATGTTACCACAATCATCTGATACTAATAAACTTTTAATTAGTCTTAGAGGGAAAGATGAAGAGACCTTTAAAATTATTGATAAATTATTAGATAAACTTGAAGTTAATGATTAGAGGTATGATATGACAATAGAAGATGTTTATAGATATATGATTAGTGGATACTTTGGAGTTATGGAGATGGATTCTTATAAGTTAAAAGAATATGTTTTAGCAGATATAAAACAATATATTAAAGATTATATGGAAGAGAATCCTAGTAAAAATTTTAATTTAGATGAAGAAGTAGAGAACATTAAAAATAATGTATCTGTTAAGACTAAGTTACAAGATGCTTTACTTGTTTTAAATAAAATGGATAATGCTCCAATGGATTTAATTTTAGATATTAAACATAGATTAAAAACTATTAAATAAAATTATACTTTATGTATAGTTTTTTTCTTTTTTACTCATATTAATATTGGGAGGAAAAGATATGGAAAATAATTTTAGCACAGTACCTAATATGATTAGTTGTAAAGATTTAGATTATCTAAGCGATATGTTTAATTGGAATTATGGTGCTTATAAGAGTAGTTCTAATGCTATTAATAGTGTAAGTGATAGTGAGATTAAAGATATGCTTAGTAAGGCTTGTAATGTATTTTGGGGTAATATTAGTAAAATCTTAAACATCTTAAATGAAGGAGGTAACAATGAATAATAATCAAATATGTAATCCTAAGGTAGAGACTCCTAAAGGAATGGCTCTAAATGATAAAGATTATATTTCTTCATTACTTAGCACATTAAAACAGTTAGTTAAAAACTATGCTGTTAGTTTAACAGAAGCATCTAATGAAACATTATATAGTCAATATAAAGAGATGTTTGATACTTATTCTTCATTACAAAGAGAAGTTTATGAGCTTATGTTTCGTAAGGGATGGTATGTATTAGAGAAAAGCGATGCCAATAAAATATCTAGTAAATATCAGACTTTAAATCAAGAATTTATGGATTTAAATGGGTAAAAAGAAAACAGTGTAATCTTCACTGTTTCTTTAATATAATTTTTTAACATAACTTTTTCTAAGAGCAGTGGCTCCTTTTTTATTTTGTTGTTCTAATGTTAGATTTTTAATAAAGTCAAAGTTTACTAATAATTCTTTATGATTGGTATTATGAGTTTGTACTTTAACTGTATCTCCTATTTTTAATACTACCATATCATTTTCGTCTTTTAAATATCTTTTGGATTTTATAAATCTAATGTTATCTAAGTTAGGATATTCTATATATCCAGGTATATTTGTTATAGTTTTTATATATGCTCTTTCATTATCTATATCTGTTATAGTTCCATAATAATTTTTTTCTTTATGTCTTTCAACATATTTTAACATCTTTATTAGTTCTACTTCTCGTTCTAATGCTTCTGCTTCTTGTTCTTTCATAGAACAGTGTTCACATATTGTTTCTAAAGTGTTATTGTCTTCTATTTCATATAGTTTTCCTTGTTCATAAGAATCAATTATCTGCTGTGCTTTTAAGTCTGGATATCTTCTAATAGGAGAAGTTGAATGTGTATAATAATCTAATCCTAATCCAAAGTGTCCAATTGGATAAATAGAGTAATGGGCTCTTGGTAAAGCTTTTAATATAATATCTGATATAATAGGATAATCATTTGTATTTTGATACATGTTTAATATTGTTTGAATATATTGTGATGTAGTCATAGAACCTGTTTTTGGTAAATTATAGCCAAGATTATGAATTTTATCAAAAGCATCCATTAATTTATCTTGCTCTGGTAACTCATGAACTCTATTAATGGATGTACCTATTATAAAATTTAAATATGAAGATTCACAGTAATTATATAAAATCATAGCATTTTCAATCATTTTACCTGCTGTACCATTATTTCTCTCTTCTATACTTATAATATTTCCATATTTATCTTCAATAAAAGTGTTTTCATGTTCTATAAATGTTAACATGCCCTCACTTTTTCTTTTTAGTGTTAAAATGTCCGATAGTTCTTTAAATGCAGTTAAATCATTTAAAAATGGTAGGTATTCATCATCAACTATTCCTTCATCTAATACTTTGTTGACTTCACTATAAGACATTTTCTTTTTAGATTCAATTATAGAATTTACAAATTTATAGTTTAGTAATTCTCCATTTTTAGATATTTCCATAATACATGTTTTTGTTAGTCTTTTGACATTAGGGTTTAAGGAGCAGATACCATTAGATAGTTCTTTTGGTAAATTTGGAATAACTGAATTGGCTGGATAAGCTGATAGAGCTCTTTCATAAGCATCTTTATCAAGAGCACTACCTCTTTTTACATAATGAGATACATGAGCGATGTGAACAGCTAAAATATAATTTCCTTTTTCATCTTTCATTATACTAACAGCATCATCCATATCTTTTGTATTATCACAATCTATTGTAAAAACATTAAATTTTTTAGTAAAATCATATCTATCTTTGCAGTCATTTATATTTATAGTTTGGGAAATGTTTCTCACTTCCTTTAGTGCTTCTTCACTAAATTCTATATTAAAACCATGTTTTGCAGCGATAGATATTAAATCTATATCATTATCTTTTATATTACCTATTGTACTTATATAGTCTGCTTCATAGACTTCGTCTGTTTTATTTAGACTTATTCTAGCTTTTATTCTGTCACCAATTCCAAGATGTTTCATATCATTAGAACTTATTCTGACTTTAATTTTACCTTTACCTGGTAAAAGTATTGGTTCTAATTGTTTTACCCCATCAATTTCTACTACTTCTAATATTAATTCTTCTTTTGTTCTTTCAATTATTTTTACAATATGTTTTCCTTTCTTTGATACAGCGATAATATCACCATCTAGAGCATTGTTAAGTTCTTCTCCTTCTTTGTAATGTCTTTTGTTATCTAATTCAAAATATAATTTATTATTTCCGTCAGTTTCTAATTTAGTTAAAGCTAGATTATCTGGCCATTTTTCAAATGTTTTATTTTTGTAATAGATTCTACCTTCTTTTTCAAGATTATGTAATAAATCTTTTAAATCAGTTATTTTTTGATGGTTTCTTGCTATTGCAAGATGCTTTATTTCTTTGTAGGTTAAGTTTCTCTTTTCCAATTCCTTTAAAAGATAATCTTTAAAGAAATTTATGCTTCTTCCTATTGGTTTAATTATTTTAGGATTTTCTTCGTTTGTTACAATAACTATATCATCTTGTAGAACTATTATTCCCTTATCGATATTAGTTGTTTTATTTATTGTTACTTTAGATTTTCTTAAGTATAATTCATTTAAATTTATACTATCAACTTTATCAACTCTATATAAATTTTTGGGAAATAAGGTATAGGTTCCTTTACTTACATTATAGATGCTTTCTTTTAGTTCTAGATTATATATGGCTTCTAGAAAATTACTTCGTTCTTGGTATGATGGTATCATGATTTTCTTTTGTAATTCATGAATGGTTAAGTGTTCATTTTCTTTTAACTTTCTAATTATTTCTCTTTCGTAATCAAATATTGTTTTCATATACTCCTCCACAAAAAAGACAATACAAAACTAGTATTGCCATAGAGGGAATAAGTTTTTAGATATCTTTCTTAACATATTAATCCCTCCCTTTCTTTAATTTTAGCATTATCTTTGAAAAAAATAAATAAAAATATTAATTTATAGTATATAATAGTTATGTAGAGAATTTAAGGAGGAATTTATGCTTGAATTAAAAAATATAAATAAAAGTTATAAGACAGGGGACTTTGTTCAACATGCTTTAAATGATGTTAGTTTAAAGTTTAGAAAGTGTGAGTTTGTCGCTATTTTAGGAAGTAGTGGTAGTGGAAAGACAACTCTTTTAAATATTCTTGGAGGACTTGATAGATATGATAGTGGGGACTTAATCATTAATAATAAAAGTACTAAGAAGTTTAAAAGTGTAGAGTGGGACTATTACCGTAATAATTGTGTGGGATTTATTTTTCAGTCATATAATTTAATTAGTCATATTAGCGTCTTAGAAAATGTAGAGATGGCTTTAATACTTAGTGGTTATAAGAAGAAAGATAGAAGAGTTAAAGCACTTGAAGCGTTAGATAGAGTTGGATTAAAAGATCATGCTCATAAAAAGCCTAATCAATTATCTGGAGGACAGATGCAACGTGTTGCTATTGCTAGAGCTTTAGTTAATGATCCAGAGATAATTTTAGCAGATGAACCTACTGGAGCCTTGGATTCAGTTACTAGTGTTCAGATAATGGATCTTATTAAGGAAATTGCTAAAGATAAGTTAGTTATTATGGTTACTCATAATAAAGAACTTGCAGAAGATTATGCAACTAGGGTTGTTGAACTTAAAGATGGAAAGATTTTAAGTGATAGTAATCCTGTTAAAGATAAAGAGAACTCTAAAGACAAAGTAAATATTAAGAAAACTGTACTTGGATATGGTTCTGCTTTAAAACTTTCTTTTAATAATATTAAAACTAAAAAAGGTAGGACATTCTTAACATCTTTTGCAGCTTCAATTGGTATTATTGGTATTGCTTTAATACTTTCGTTATCTAATGGCTTTCAGATGAAGATAGATGAATATGAAGCGGATACTTTATCACAGATGCCTATTACTATTAGTAGTCAAGCAATGGATGTTGATGAAGAAGTTATGCAGCAGATGGTAGAAGGTAATAAGGAACATAAAGAGTATTCTAATAAGAAGTTTGTTTATCCTCGTGATAATAATTTAGAGACTATGATGCATATTAATAATATTAGTAGTGATTATGTTGATTATATAGAATCTATGGATAAGGATAATGTTTCTGCTATTAGTTATCTTTATGGTACGACTTTAAATGTTGTAACAAGGAAAGCAGATGGTACTTATAGTTTAGTTCCTACTAGTACAAATTATAGTATGTCTACAACTTCTATGACTGGGGTTATGGGTTGGAGTTTATATGCTGATAAGGTTAATGGTAAAAGTATGTTAGAAGATAATTATGATATATTAGCAGGTTCTATTGATAAAGATACCCCTAGTGTTGTTATTGCAGTTAACTCTCGTAATGAGTTAGATAGTGGTACTTTAGAACAGTTAGGTTTTGATACTAGTGGTGATATATCTTTTGATGATATTTTAAATAAAGAGTTTAAAGTAATTCCTAACGATATATATTATGATGAGATTAATAACTATTTTGTACCTAGTAATGATTATGAAGATATGTATAATGATAGTGAATCTATTACTGTTAAGGTAACTGCTATTATAAGAGAAAAAGAAGATAAGAACTCTTTAACTCAGTCAGGAATATATTATAATTCAACTTTAGTTGATGAGGTTATAAATAAGAATAAAGATAGTGAAATCGTTAATAGACAAAAAAGTGTTGATTATAATGTTTTAACAGGGCAAGCTTTTGATGAGACAATATCTACTGTTACTAAAGATAATATTTTAGGAGTATTAGGGGCTGAAGTGAGTCCATCTATTATTTATATTTATCCAAAGGACTTTGATACTAAAAATTATATTACAGATTATTTAGATGATTATAATGAAGAGAGAGAGGATAGTAATCAAGTATTATATACTGATTATGCCTCTTTGATTAGTACACTTTCTGGTAGTATTATGGATGCAGTTACTTATGTCTTGATAGCATTTTCATCAATATCTCTTGTTGTCTCTTGTATTATGATTGCGATTATTACATATATTTCTGTACTTGAGAGAACCAAAGAAATTGGAATACTTAGAGCATTAGGGGCAAGAGGAAAAGATATTACTAGAGTATTTAATGCTGAGACCTTTATAATAGGCGTATGTAGTGGTGTCTTGGGACTTGTTATAGCATATCTATTAACATTCCCAATAAATTCTATTATAGAAAGTTTGGCAGATTTACCTAATGTTGCTAAACTTAATTCAATTCATGCGATTGTTCTTTTAGTAATTAGTGTTACTTTAACAGTTTTAAGTGGATTTGTTCCATCTAAGATGGCTAGTAAAAAAGATCCTGTTATTGCACTTAGAACAGAATAATATTCAAGCCTTTCACAAAATTGAAAACTTTGCTATACTATATTAGTAAAGTTTTTTGCCGACTTAGCTTAGGCGGGTAGAGCAACTCATTCGTAATGAGTAGGTCGAAGGTTCGAATCCTTTAGTCGGCACCGTTTTATTGTTTTTTTGAAGTGTTTGTGAATAGAAAAATTATATTAGAGTCAGATGATATTAATTATGTTAATGTTTTATATGATTTAATAATTTCAATATAAAAGACTTATAACTGTTGATTTTAAGCTTTATACTTATGAGAATAGATTTATGTGTGTAAAAGATTCAATTGAGACTGATACTTTAATGATTTTATCAATGTTTGACAAATAAAGTGGTAATTTTATTGGAAATATATATTTTGATAATATAACTTTAAACAACGTAGAAATTGATATCATTATAAATGAAGTGTTCTAGAATAAGTATTATGGATAGGAAGAGTTTAATAGAATTATAGATTATGAATTTAATGATTTAAAGTTTTAGTAAATTTATTTAAATGTATATTCTAATAATGATAGGGCGAAACATTTTATAAAAAAAACTTAGTTTCGCATCTTATAAGATAGGAGAAAATGTTGTAATTATTAATGGAGAAAGTGTTAATACAATTTGTATGAAGTTACATAAATAATAATTTTTATTTTATCTTTGGTTGAAAAGATGAGTTCCTCATGGTATGATAGTAAATGAAGAATAAAAGGGATATGTGTGAAAGGCGGTGTTTTATGGATATTATTATTGGTTTTTTTAGGGATACTTTGGATGGCCCTTTTTATATCGTGTGGGTAGTGGTCTTAGTTATTCTTATTTTTGCTTGTATTGGTTATTTAGCAGAAAAAGGTATTAAGAATAAAAAAGAGAAAGAAAAATATGCTACTGTTGATAATACTAATAATTCTGTGGCTGTAGCAGATACAGTAGTTAGTGAGCCTGTTGCTCAAACAATAGAGAGTACTCCTGTTACTACACCTATTGCAGAACCTGTTAGTGTTGCAACTTCAGAAAATGGTGTTAATAATGCTCCTGCTACTCAAGATACAGTAGTTAGTGAGCCTGTTGCTCAAACAGTAGAGAGTGCTTCTGTTACTACACCTATTGCAGAACCTGTTGGTGCTGTAACTTCAGAAAATGGTGTTAATAATGCTCCTGCTACTCAAGATACAGTAGTTAGTGAGCCAGTTATTAAACCGGTAGATAGTACTCAAAGTGTGGAAATTGCTCCTGTTATACCAACAGTTAGTGAAGTTGTTTCTACACCTGTTCAAAATATTAGCCTTGTTGTAGATACTTCACAGGTAGAAAATGTTATACCTCAAGTTGAAGTTACTGAGCCTAATAATACGGTAATTAGTCCACCAGATGTACAAGTTACTAATGTAGTTAGTACTGATAATGTATCTACTGAGGCTAGTCAGGTAGTAATTCCAACTATTAATCAAGGTGGAAATAATAATACAGTTTAAAAAACAGTTAGGAGAGATGTTATGGTTATTACTGTTACAAGTGTTTTGACAATTTTGAGGAAAATTGTTGATATATCGATTGTTTGGTTAATGTTTTATATCATATTAAAAAATATTAGAAATAGTGTTAAACTTACTCTTTTATTTAAAGGAGTTATAATTATTATAATTTTAAAAATAGTTAGTGATTTATGTGGCTTTACAACTGTAGGTTTACTTTTAGAATATGTTATTATGTATGGCCCACTTGCTTTAATCGTAATTTTTCAACCAGAGATTAGAAATATTCTTGAACAACTTGGTCGCAATCAATTATTAGGTCGTCATAAAGTACTTACTGTTGATGAAAGAGAACATTTAGTTTATCAATTAACTCAAGCGATGGATTATTTAAGGAAAAATAAAATTGGTGCTTTAATCGTATTAGAGCGTGATATTAGTTTAGGTAATTATATAGATAAAGCTAAGAAACTTTATGCAGATTTATCAAGTGATTTGTTAATTGCAATATTCTATGAAGGTAATCCTTTACATGATGGGGGAGTTATTATTCAAGGAAATAGAGTTACTTGTGCTGGGGCAGTGTTCCCTACTAGTAGTAGTACTAAAATTAATAAAAGACTTGGTACTAGACATAGGGCTGCTCTTGGTATTGCAGAAGAAACTGATGCTATTGCTTTAGTAGTATCAGAAGAGACAGGTCGTTTATCTGTTGCTATCAAAGGAGAACTTTTCTATAATATGTCACTTGATGACGTTAGAATGATGTTAATAAATGAATTAAAGCCTAAGACTAGTAGTGAATACGATGAAGAAGAGATAGAAGAGGAAGAGATATATGAAGAAGATAATTAGAAGTATTGGAAAATTTTTTCGTCATATAGGTGCATTCTTTGATAAGTGGTTAATTACTCCTATTACTAAGTTAATACTTAAGATTATAGAGTTTTCTAAAAGTAATAGTAAAGGTTTAGAACGACTTCTTGGTAAGAAACAAACCTTAATAGTTATTAGTTTAGTCTTGGCTTTAGCAGTATTTTTCATTATAGATAGTGAAGGTAATACTATGATAGATCAATATGCAGAGATTTTGTATGACCAACCTGTTACTGCTACTTATAATGAAGAAGCTTATGTAGTTGAAGGATTACCTGATAGTGTTGATATAACTTTAGTAGGGCAAAAAAGACATATCTTTTTAGCTAAGCAATCACCTAATGGAGGAGTTACAGTTGATTTAACAGGATTAAAACCTGGTCAACATAAAGTTACACTTAAGTATACACAACAATTAAAATCTATTGATTATAGACTTGATCCATCTACTGTTACAGTTACAATATATGATAAAGTAAGTGCGACAAGATCTCTTACATATGATATATTACATCAAGATAATTTAGATACTAAATTAAATATAGACAGTGTAGAACTTGATAGAAGTGAAGTAATAGTTAAAGGTGCTGAGTATAAACTAGATGAAGTTGCTACTGTTAGAGCTTTAGTAGATGTAGATAACTTCCCTACTCAAGAAGCTGGAGAAATAACTCTTGAAGATGTACCACTAGTAGCATATGATGCAGATGGTAAGATTGTTGATGTGGAGATAGTTCCTAAAACGGTAACTGCTAAAATAACTATTTCATCACCATCTAAAGAAATACCTATTGAAATTGTTCCTACAGGAGAACTTGCTTTTGGTAAAGCGATTAGATCACTTAGTAGTAATATAGATAGTGTAACTGTTTATGGTAGTGAAGAGGCACTTGATAGACTTGATTCTTTAGAAGTTGAAGTAGATGTTACAGGACTTGATTCTGATAAAGAATATACTGTTACCTTAAAACGTCCTAATGGAGTTACAGAAATAAGTGAAAAGACTATTACTGTTAATGTAACTCTTGATGATTCAACGACTAGAGAAATAGAAAATATTTCTATTGCAACTGAGAATTTAGATACATCACAGTATAGAGTACAAGCCTTATCAGAAGAAGATAGTAGAGTTACAGTTGTTGTTACTGGTAGTAAATCTATTATTGATAATATAGATTCATCAATCATTTATGCTTATGTTGATTTAGATGGACTTGGTGTAGGTGAACATGAAGTTGAAGTTAAAGTTAGGGGAGACGATGTTAAACTTAACTATACACCTAAGACTAAGAAAGTAAAAGTTAGAATAACTGCAAATAATTAAAAGAGATTCCTATGTTTTGAATCTCTTTTTTAATCATGATGGTCTAAATGATCAAATAAAATGCTTATATCTATTAGACCTGCAATACCTATTATAATATAAACAATTCTTGCTAGTAGTTCATCACTACCTCCAAATAGGCTTGCTACTAAGTCAAGGTTAAATAAACCTACTAATGCCCAGTTTAGCGCTCCTATTATAATAAGTACTAAGCATATTTTTTTTAATGTTTCCATAATTCCTCCTCTTTTTATTTATTACATTTATATAATGGATTAATTTACTTTGTTTTATTCATGAATATTAATTTATTTTAGTTAATATAATTAATTAGAGAAAGACAGAGGTGATAAATTTTGAAAAAAATAGGTTTAGCTTTTTTAGTTATAATTTGTTTTTTGGTTACTGGATGTGGTAAAAATAGCGAAAGTGATGTTTTAACAGATTTAGATAAAAAAGTTAATGATTCTAAAGGTTATGTAATGACTGGATCATTAGAAGTCCTAAATAATGATGATATTTATAATTATGAAGTAGAAACTGCTTATAAAAAAGATAATTATTATAAAATAACACTTACTAATACTTCTAATAATCATGAACAAATAATTTTAAAGAACGATGATGGAGTTTATGTTTTAACACCTAGTTTAAATAAGAGTTTTAAATTTCAAAGTGATTGGCCATATAATAATTCGCAAATTTATTTATTACAATCTATAATAAGTGATTTAGAAAATGATGATAAGAGAACGTTTAAAAAAGATGATAAGAATTATGTTTTTACTAGTAATGTAAATTATCCAAATAATAGAAGTTTAACTAGTCAGAAAGTTACTTTTGATGAAAAATTAAATTTAACGGAAGCGATAGTTTTTGATAGTGATGATGTTCCTAATATGACTTTAAAAGTTAAAGATATTGATTTTAGTCCTAGTTTTAAAAACAGTTATTTTGATTTAGAAGAGATTATGAGTACTGTAAGCCTAGAAGAAGAAACGATGGAAACTAGTGCTATTGATGATGTTATATATCCTTTAGTACTTCCTGAAGGAACTAAGCTTACTAATGAAGAGAAAGTTAGTATGACTGATGGAGAGAGAGTTATTCTTACTTTTTCTGGAGATAAACCTTTTCTACTTATAGAAGAAACTGTTAGTGCAATGGATGAGTTTACTGTTATACCTACGATGGGAGAACCTGCTATGTTTATGGATAGTTTAGGAGTACTTTCTGATAATTCTATTAATTTTACATCTGGTGGTATTAGTTATTACTTAGTAAGTGATGTAATGAATCAAGATGAACTTATTGAAATAGCTAATTCTATAAATGTATTACCTACTATGAAATAAGCACGAAAGTGTTTATTTTTTCTTTTGTTTATGTTATTATATAACAGTAAATGAAAGGTTTGTGTTGTTATGAAAAGAGATTATTTAAATAGTAAAAAGGGATTACCTAGTGAGGTTAAGAAAACTATTATAATTATATTAGTCGCTGTTATATTGTTAGTGGGAATGTATTTTTTAACTACTTTAATACTTAGCAGGGATGTGGAAGAAGAGAAGATTACAGAAAATACTATTCAGTATGATGAGATATTAGCGGGTTCTTCTTTTGGACAGAGTGAAGATGAGTATTATGTAATATATTATGATAGTACTAATGAATATTCTACTGTTAGTTCATTAGTTAGTTCTTATCAGTTAAATGGTGGTGATATTAAACTATATAGTGTTGATCTTGCTAACGCTATCAATAAGAAATATATAACTGATGGAGATATTGTTACTAGTGATGCTAGTAGTTTAAGAGTTAAAGAAAATACTTTACTTAAGTTTGAAGATGGTGAAGTGAGTGAAACTATTACTGATTTGAGCGAAATAATGGATATATTGAATAGTTAGTGTAAAATTATTTGTCTTTTGAATATCTTATCTTTAGATATTCTTTTTTTTATGATAGAATAGATACAGTGGGGTGATACTAATGTTTAAAAAGAATAATAATACTAAAGATAAAGAAAATTTAGAAGATGTAAAAGTAGAAGAAATAGATGATAGTAATGTTAGAGAAATTATTGTTGAAAGAAGAAGTGGATTTAATTTTTCTGAAGTTATAATAATCATGATAATTGCTATTATGTTTGGATTTCTTTTAGGTAATATAGTTAACTTTGTTGTCTTTAATGATAAATCATCAAATGGTGATGAGTTAGATGAGTTAGTTACTACTTATAATAATATTATTGATAATTATTATGAAGATGTTGATAAAGAAGAGCTTATTGATGCAGGTATACAAGGGATGATTAATTACTTAGATGATCCTTATGCTACATATTTTAGTGGTGATGCAAGTCAAAACTTTAATGAAGAGTTAGAAGGTACTTATGAGGGTATTGGTGTTGAAGTTATGCTTAAAGATGGTATCATTAGTGTTGGTAATGTTTTTGATGGTAGTCCTGCTAGTAAAGTTGGTGTTAAGATTGGAGATGTTATTACTAAAGTAAATGATACTGATGTTACAGGAAAGAGTTTAACAGAAGTAGTTAATATGATATCAGGTAGTGATACTAAAAGTTCTAAGTTAACTGTTACAAGAGATGGAGAGGAGTTAAGCTTTGAACTTAGTAAAGAGACTATAGAGACACCTATTGTTGATAGTGAAATATATGAAAATAATAATAAAAAAATAGGTTATATTAAGATAGATATATTTAATAGTAATTCTTATAAACAATTTAATGATGCTTTAAAGAAATTAGAAAAGAAAAATATAAAAGGATTAGTTATTGATGTTAGAGATAATCCTGGAGGATATTTATCTGAAGTTAAGAGTATATTATCTTTATTCTTGAATAAGAAACAAGTATTATATCAATTACAAACTAAGACGGAAACAGAGAAAGTTTATGGTACTAAAAAGAGTATAGATAGAGATTATCCTGTTAGTGTAATTATAAATGATGAGAGTGCAAGTGCATCTGAGATACTTGCTAGTGCTTTTAAAGAAAGTTATGGATCTCATGTTGTAGGAATTAATTCTTATGGAAAAGGAACAGTTCAGTCTGCTAGTGATTTAAATAGTGGAGATACTATTAAATATACAGTGCAAAAATGGTTAACTCCAGATGGTAACTGGGTTAATGATATAGGGGTTGTTCCTACTGATAGAGTTGAAACTGTCTTAAAGGATGGAGAAACTCTTAATTACGATAATGATACAATGTTACAGACTGCTATTAGTGTAGTTAGTGAATAAGTATATATTTAGTTATATACTTTTTCTTTTACTTCAGTTCTACCTAATACTTTATCTATAGAGAAGTCTTTATAGAAAAGGGCAAGGTTATAGATAAAGCAAGTAGGTATTAAATATCTAGAGTTTTCATAATGAGCATAGCCTCCTGAACTTGTATTTAAAACTCTTGCTATTTGTTCTTGTGTCTTTTTATTAGCTTTTCTAATATCTTTTAGATTCTTTGCTATTATATCTAAGTCTATTTCTAAAGGTAGATATTCCTTATTAGTTTTAGAAAGACCAAATAAATAGTCTAGGCTATAATTATATTTATTAGCATATTTAATTAATTGCCTTAAAGGAATAGTATCTTTACCTGTTTCCCATCCTGAAATAGTGGAGTAAGTAACATTAAATAGAGTAGTTAAATCTTTTTGTTTTAAGCCCATATTTTCTCTTGTGTATCTTAGCTTTTTTATAATCATTTTTCTTCACCAATTTAATTTTTCCATTTTTTGGTATCGATTTAAAATTTCTTGGGAAAATAGACATAAAATATTTTATTAACAGTGAAAATGTTAAATATTAATATATATAATACTATCTTTTGTGTCAAATATATTGATATTGTATAGAATAGCATAAATGATTAGCACTCTTACTTGACAAGTGCTAATTATTGTTGTATAATATGCTTGTGTTAGAAAGGAGAGATGCATTATGTATCAAAATCCAAATGAAGAAAATGAGAATGTTTTAGAAAAATATGGTCGTAATATAAATGAAGCGGTTAAAGCAGGTAAGATTGATCCTGTTATTGGTCGTGATGAAGAGATTCGTAGTATAACAAGGGTACTTTCTCGTCGTACTAAGAATAACCCTGTTTTAATTGGTGAGCCTGGTGTTGGTAAGACTGCTATTGTAGAGGGGCTTGCTCTAAGAATAGAGAGAGGCGATGTTCCTACTAGTCTTAAAAATAAAACTATATGGGAGTTAGATATGGCTAGTCTTGTTGCAGGTGCTAAATACCGTGGTGAGTTTGAAGAGAGACTTAAGAAAGTTTTAAATGAGATTAAGAAATCAGAAGGCTCTATTATTATGTTTATTGATGAAATTCATATGATAGTAGGTACTGGTAATACAGAGGGTGCGATGGATACATCAAACATATTAAAACCAATGCTTGCTCGTGGTGAGATTCATGTAATTGGTGCCACTACTTTAAATGAGTATCGTAAGTATATTGAGAAAGATGGGGCTTTAGAGAGACGTTTTCAAAAGATTATAGTTAGTGAACCTAGTGTGGAGGATACTATTACAATACTTCGTGGACTTAAAGAAAAATTTGAAATACATCATGGAGTTACTATTCATGATAAAGCATTAGTAAGTGCAGCGGTGCTTTCTAATCGTTATATTACTGATAGATATTTACCTGATAAAGCGATTGACTTAGTAGATGAAGCATGTGCCACTATTCGTGTACAAATGGATTCTGTTCCTAATGCACTAGATTCTTTAACTCGTAAGATTATGAGACTTGAAATTGAAAGACAAGCGATAAGACGTGAGAAAGATCAATTATCTCTTAAACGTAAAGATGAGATAGATAAAGAGTTAGGTGAGTTAAAGAAAAAAGAGAAAGATTATAAAGAGGCTTGGGAAGAAGAGAAAAGTCTTAATGATAAGATTAATGCTAAGAAGAAAGAGATTGAGAAAGCTAGGTTTGAGTTGGAACAAGCTCTTAATAAGTATGATTTAGAAAACTCAGCTAAACTACAACATGGTACTATTCCTAAGTTGGAGAAAGAACTTGAAGAGCTTAAAAGTCATGATAATATGCAGCTTTTAAGTGATAATGTTACTGAAGAAGATATTGCTAGTGTTATTTCTAAGATGACTAATATTCCTTTAAGTAAGTTAGTTAGTAGTGAGAAAGAAAAACTTCTTAATTTAGAGAATAGTATGAAGAAAAGAGTAATGGGACAAAATGAAGCCTTACACTTAGTTAGTGAAGCAATCATTAAATCTCGTAGTGGTATAAAAGATCCTAATAGACCTATTGGTTCATTTATTTTCTTAGGACCAACTGGTGTTGGTAAAACAGAAGTAGCACGTACTCTTGCTTACGAGTTATTTGATGATGAAAGACATATGGTACGTATTGATATGAGTGAATATATGGAGAAGTTTAGTGTTAGTCGTTTAATTGGTTCTCCTCCAGGTTATGTTGGTTATGAAGAAGGAGGACAACTTACAGAGGCAGTTAGACGTAATCCATATAGTATTGTCTTATTTGATGAAATAGAGAAAGCTCATCCAGAAGTATTAAATCTTTTATTACAAATTCTTGATGATGGTAGAATAACTGATTCTAATGGTAGGACTGTTGACTTTAAAAATACTATTATCATTATGACATCTAATCTTGGTAGTGAATATATATTAGATGGAGATACTAGTAAAGTAATGGACGAAGTTAGAAGTCACTTTAGACCTGAATTTATAAACCGTGTAGACGAGATTATTGTCTTTAAACCTCTTACTAAAGATGTAATATATCAAATACTTGATAAGATTATTTCTGATATAGAGAAACGTTTATCTATGAATGATATTCATATTAAATTAACAGATAAAGCGAGAGATTATTTAGTAGATGCCGGATATGATGTTAATTATGGGGCAAGACCTTTGAAACGTGAAGTTAGTAAGACTGTTGAGAGTTTACTTGCTCATGAACTAGTTAAAGGTACTATTAAATATGGAGAGACTGTTACTTTTGATGTCATAGATAATGAATTACAAATTGTTAAATAAGAAAACTGTAAGTAATAATTGCTTACAGTCTTTTTTCATTTAAGAGATGATTTTTAATATCTGTAGAGGAAATATTTTTAGTTCTTTCTAGTTTTATAACTGTACAAACTTCATTTAAATAATTATAACTATTTGAAGTTGTTACAAATATATCTATATTTAAGTCTTTAAGCATTTCGGAAGTAAATGGTGTATCTCTTAATATTACTTCATCAACTACTTTTAAAGATGATATCATTTTCATTCTGATATTTTCGTTGAAATAAGGATTCTTACCATTTTTTCTAGCTAGTTTGTCAGATGTTACATATACAATTAAATAATCACCAAATGATTTTGCTTTTTCTAAATATTTTACATGACCATAATGTATTATATCAAAAGTACCATGTGCTAATATTTTTGTCATAATATTTCCTCCCATACATTTAATTTTATCAGAAAATTGTATAAATGTCTTTTTTTTGATATAATCCTTTTAAAGGAGGGTTTTATGTTAAGTAATGATGCAATAAGAGATGAAATAATAAGAAAAAGTATATCTGTGGATAATAGTTTTGATAATATTGAAGAGAATTTTATTAATGTTACATTAGGTAATTCTATAAAGGTGTATGATGCTCCATTTTTAGATGTAACTGAAGATACACCAACTAAGGAAATTATAATTCCAGAAGATGGGTTAATTTTAAAACCAAATGAATTATATATTGGTAGAACAGCGGAATTTACAAAAACTTATGGATTTGTTCCTGTTTTAACTGGAAAAGAAGAACTTGCTGCAGTAGGAATGGAAATTCATGTTACAGCAGGTTTTGGTGATAATGGTTTTGAAGGTACATGGACATTAGAGATTGTTTGTGCTAATCCTACAATAGTGTATCCTGGTATGCCAATTGGACAAATATATTATTATCCTTTAATAGGTAATGCTAGTATTGAATATAGGGGTAAATATTTTAGGCAGATTGATCCAACATCTTCTAGATTATATAGAGAATACGAAAATACAGAGAAAGAGAAAGTGAAAAAATATGTTAACAACTAAGGAAATAAAAAAACAAATAGAATTAGGAAATATTAATATTAAAAACTTGTCTTATAATGCTTTGAGTAAACCTAATAGCTGTGATTTAAGAATAGGGAATACTTTATATACATTTGATTATGATATTATTGATACTAAAAATAGTGGGAAATATTTAGATGAAGTTTTGAATGATAAAATAGATAGTTTAAGAAGAGTTTCTATACCTGAAACAGGTTTTCTGTTACAACCACATAAAGTATATTTGGCTAAAACAATAGAAGAAGTATCAACTTGTGGATTTGTACCAGTATTGAATGGGAAGACCATGTTATCTTTATTAGGTGTTAGTGTAGAACTTACTAGTGGATATAAAGTTGATAATTTTAATGGTTCTTTTATTTTAAGTATTATTGCTACTAAACCAACAATAATTTATCCTGATATTAAAATTGCTAATCTTACTTTTTTTCCTAGTTTGAAAACTTCACAAACAATTAAAAAAATTAATGATGATATGTCTTGTGGAGTATATACTTCGGGAATGTTAAGTGGAGAAGAAATAAAAAAGAGAATGCAGGGTGAGAATCCAGATATAATAATTGATCCTAAGGATAAAATAGTACTTAATCCTAATTCAGTTAATTTAACATTAAATGATATTGTAGGTATTTATTCAGATTCTGTTTTAGATATGAAAAAGGATAATGCTGTTAAAAAAATTAAGCTTGGTGATGATGGTATTTGGTTTTATCCTGATGAAATATATTTAGGTAGAACTAATGAGTGGACAGAAACTAATAATTTGGTTCCAATGTTAAGTGGAAGAAGTTCGTTAGGTAGAAATGGGTTACATGTTCATTGTTCTGCAGGAATGGGTTCTATTGGCTATAAAGGTTATTGGCATATGGGAATAAGAGCGGTAAAGCCAATTAAGGTAGTAAAAGATATGAAGTGTTGTCAAATTTATTATTTGACTGCTGATGGAGATAATGATATAAGTTATCATGGATATATGCAAAATCTATCTAAAGAGGAACTTGGTAGTCCATTATATAAATCATTAATAAAAAAATATAGAAAAGATGACTTTAAGTGTTAGAGTCATCTTTTTCTGAAGTTATTACTAACTGTTTGTTTTTATCTTTCTTACTACAAGTAGTTAGTATTAACCTTTGTTTATTAGTTTTATTTATTTCTATAGTTCCATCTTTAATTTGTTCTTCTATGTTAGTTACTTTGTATATTAGATTTTTGTTATTATAAGTTAATTTAACAATATCATTTAACTCTAACTTATCTAAATCATCAAAATAAGCGATATATCCTCTTCCAGAATGAGCGGCTAAGACAATTAGATTTATGTCATCATTCAAAATAGTAACATTTTCATCTACATTATTATGAGAACTGTTTATATTATAAATATTTCTTGATAAATTTATCTTATCTATAGTTAGAGTACCTATTGTTTCATCTTGTTCATTTATACTACTAATATAGTTACCTGTATTGGTATTTTTTTCTATGTTAGTAGTTTTAATACTTTTAGTATTAGTTTCGTTTGTATATATTAGTAGACAACTACTTAAGTATATTGTTAGTAATAAAATACTAACTAAACTTTTTCTTAACAAGGAAATATGTAGGTAATATTAAACTTATTAAATTGTAGTTGTCATTATAATCAGTTCCAGTATTAGGTACTTCTATTGATATTTCTTCATCAGGTGTTTCTTCTTTAGGTATTTCATAATCATTAATAGTATAGTAATAATCTTTATCTTGGTTACTTATAAAGATTTCAAATGGTTCTATTTTAGTATATCCTTCTGTAGTATTTGTTTGAATAATTTTATAATGTCCATAAGGTAGAGTTATTTTAGCAGTTCCATTTATATCTGTAGTAATACTACCTATTAACATATCATTTATATCATAGATTTCAAATGTTATGTTAGGTTCTGTTTGCATAAGTAGGCCATCACCATATAATTTTTTTATTGTAACTTCTTTTTCAATAACCTTATTTTCAATTGTTAATTCTATAGTGGGATTATCTTTAGTAAAATTAATTTCATAGATTTTATCATTAGGTAAATATCCAGTCCCACTTTTTGTTTCTTTTAAGTAATATGTTCCATAATTTAAATCATAGTCATTACTACTTATAGATGCTTCCATATTATCATTTAGTGATATATCAGTTATCTTTTCCATATTTTCATTATATAGAGTAAATATTGCATCTTTTAAAGAGGATTCGCCCTTACTTGTTGTATTACCTGTATCTTTATCAATCTTTTTAATATTTAATTTTAATTCATTGAAACAGAATCTTACATTAGAATACTTATTATGAGGATTACCGGTAGTGGCTAGTTGTTGATTATTAGGGTTATAGTAGAAAAGAATAGGGCTTCCATAACTATAATTTTTATAAAATTCTATATCATAACAACCACTTTCATTTTTGGTAATTGTTAATTTGTTACCATCCTTTATTACTCCTTCTGGATTTGAAAAATGGTATAAGACATTATTTGTATCTTCGATAGTTAATGGTTTACCTGTGATTCCATAAAATGTCTTATTATGAAAACTAGGTACTTCATAACTTATGCTTATAAGTTCCTTTACTTTTGCTATTTCATCATCATAATCAGTTATCTTGTTACCATTTAGTCTATCAGTAAAGTAAAATTCACTATCTGGTTCAACTGCTTGCCAAATCATTAATTGGGTAACAGCATACCATTTTAGATTATAGCCATTAGATGGATAACCATAACCCATACCTATGATGTCAATTAACTTTTCTTTTAGTTCATCACTCATATTAGGCAAGCTTTCTACATTTTCATAAGAGTTGTTACTTTCATTAAAATAAATGAATGGTTGTAGGCAATAGGCAATTCTACCATCACTTGTTCTTCTAAATACTCTCGCTTGCTCATAATGTTTTACTCCTGTTTTTTTGTCATATTTAACCATATAGATATTATCAATATACTCGGCTTTATAGAAAGTATCAGTTTGAGCATTTACAATAGGTGTAGAACTTATTAAATAAATAAAACTTAAAGTTAAGAATAATAATATTTTTTTCATAAATTCCTCCTTCTTTTTCTTAACGAGGTTTACTCTAACATGGACTTAAAAACTTTGCAAATTGTGAATTTTGCAAATTCAGGGGTATTTTGGGGGTCAATTTTGTAAATTCACCGGGCGAATTTGCAAAATTTAGGTTAAAAATCGTTTGAATTTACAAAATTCATATAAATTTTATTTTTTTTCATTTATAATTATTTTAGGAGGTAGATTATGGGTAAATTAATTGTAATAGAAGGTGTTAGTGATGGAGTTGGGAAGACTACACAAGTTAAGGAATTATATAATAAATTAGTTAAGGAAGGTAAAGAAGTAGTATATCATCACTTTCCTAGTTATGGTAGTGTAGGAGCTAGTATGGTAGAAGAGTATTTAAAAGGTAATTTAGGTAAAAGAGAAGATGTTGGGGTTTATGCAATTAGTAGTTTCTTTGCTATGGATAGATTTTATGCTTATCATAATGGATTAAAAAAAGCATTAGATGAAGATAAGATAGTGCTCTTGGATAGATATACAACATCTAATTTAATATATCAAGGATCATTAATTGAGCGAGAAAAAGAAGAGGAATTTTTGGATTATATAACAGATTATGAATATAATAAACTTGGTCTTAGAAAACCAGATTTAGTTATCTTTTTAAAATTAGATAAATCATTTACTAGTACTCTTAGAAATAATAGAGATAATGAAGGAGTAGAAGGAGATATTAATGAGAGTGATAATACTTTTTTAGATAAAGTTTATGATAATAGTTTATATGTGGCTGATAAGTATAACTTTAAAGTAATAGAGTGTAGTAGTGATGGTAAGTTACGTAGCATTGATGATATAAGTAAAGAGGTTTATGATATTGTTAGGAAAGACCTTGAATTATAGATTTTTTTGCTTTATAATATAGAAAAGTGGAGACAGATATGAGAAGTCTAAAAGAAATAATAAAATATTTAAAAAAAGAGCGAATTATATATAAGTTAGATGGTGATAATAAAGAATATTCTACTAATTTATTAAATTATCTTTTTAATTGGCATAAGATATGGGAAAAAAGTTATAAACTAAGAGATAATGTTTCTGAAATTTGTTTTAAAGATTGTCATTTATCAGGTAAATTAAATATTAGTAATTGTTCTAAAGTAATAGTGTTCGGTAGAGATGTTAATTTTGAAAGTTTTAGTATATATGGCAATGAGAATGCTTATATAGTACTTGATTTTTTTGATAGTGCTGAATATGAAATCGCTCATATTGTTATTAAAGATGCTCAGTATATTAATTATGATCATTATTTTCG
>DVKQ01000063.1 GCA_018715925.1 Candidatus Onthousia faecipullorum | reverse complement strand
AAATCTAAAGTACCTGCTCTTATAACATACTCTTTTTGTCCTTCTAAAGTAGTCCTTAAATAAGCATATGTTATTCCTATTAATAGTAATACTATTATAAATACACCTATTATAATAATCTTTTTATTATTTTTAATTACATCTTTCATAAATGAACACCTTACCTTTATTTAAATTTTAACAC
Organism: Candidatus Onthousia faecipullorum; assembly: GCA_018715925.1. Classification (GTDB taxonomy): domain Bacteria; phylum Bacillota_I; class Bacilli_A; order RF39; family UBA660; genus Onthousia; species Onthousia faecipullorum. The sequence goes on along the minus strand of DVKQ01000063.1, from coordinate 19,317 downwards.
ATTATTTTTCTTTTAACAATCAAAAAGATGATAACTTTACATCATCATCTCATCTTCAAAATTATTAACAGCATTCATAGCTTTTTGCATCTTATATTGCATTGCTTTAAGCTTAGCAGGATTATGTTTAAAATATCTATACATTCCATATCCTACTCCAGCCATAATACCAGCTGTTATCATCATTTTTTTCTTATCCATAATAATTCCTCCTACAAGTATTATGGATTAATTAATCTAAATTATACCATTTTTTAAATAATAATCTAAACTAGTTCTTCTTTTCTGTTCATTAGTATTATTAATAGCATACTCCAATGCTTTAATATCTCCAATTAACACAAGTTTCTCTTTACTTCTAGTAACTCCTGTATAAATAAGTTTTCTATATAACATCTTATGAAATCCCTTTACTATAGGCATAATTATAGTCTTAAATTCACTTCCTTGACTTTTATGTATAGATATAGCATAGCCATGAGAAAAGTTATTAAATATATTAGGAGTATACTTAACTATACTATCATCATAATCTATATATACTTCTTTTTTAGGACTAAGTTTTATTCTACTAATAGTACCTATATCTCCATTAAAAACATTTTCATCTGGCATATTAGTAAGTTCTATAACTTTATCATTTTCTCTATAAACTACATTACTAATAGATATCTCTTTTCTAGTAGATTTCTTAGGATTTAACACATCTTGTAAAGCACTATTTATATTATCTATCCCATTAATAGTCTTATACATAGGTGCAAGTACTTGATAGTCATTACTCTCTATTTTAGATACTTCTTTTTTAATAGTATCTATTACTTTATTATCAGGACATTTAATAAATTTTAAATCTTCCCCTTTATTAAAGATATCTTTATCAAGTATTCCTTCATTTATATTATGTGCAAAAGTTATAATATTAGAATCTTTCCCTTGTCTATATAAATTTTTTAATTTAATAACTTCTAACTCTTCACTATTAATTAAATCATGTAAAACGTTCCCTGCTCCAACACTAGGTAATTGATCTGCATCACCTACAAAGACTATTTTAGTATTAGTAGATAATCCTTTTAATAAATTAGAGAGTAATAAAGTATCTAACATACTAGATTCATCTATAATAACAAAATTTGCTTTACTTTTATTATATTCATTAACTTGAAACTTATTAGTATCTTTATTCCATTTTAAGAATCTATGAATAGTAGAAGCAGGTAGGTTAGTAACTTCACTCATTCTCTTACTAGCACGTCCTGTAGGTGCAAGTAAGACAAGGTTTTCTATTAAGTCTTTAGTTTTATAACCATTAATAGTCTGATATAAGTCAATAATACCTTTAATAATAGTAGTTTTCCCTGTTCCTGGTCCACCTGTTATAACTAAACATTTATTAGTTAAAGCTTCCCTAATAGCAGTTTCTTGTTCTTTGTTATATGTAATATTATTTTTAATTTCTATTTCTTTTAGAGCATTATCATATTTCTTTAAAGTTTCTTTTTTCTCATGAGCTAAAAGTCTAAGGCGTCTTGCAATAAATATTTCTGCATCATAATACTCTTTTAAATAAATCTTATCTTCTTTTACTACTATTAACTCTAAACTAATTAAACTATTTATAGATTCTAATAGTAATTCATCACTTATATCAGTACCTATTACTCTTATAAAATAAGGTCTAATTTCATCTAAGTAAAAATAAGTATTACCAGTTACATTAATAAGTTCTCTTAAAATATATATAAGTACCGCTCTAATTCTTTTAACATCTAACTTTTCTAAACTATTTTTCTCATATATATAATCACATGTCTTAAAGTTAATATCATCTATAAAGTAATATGCTTTATAAATATCATCATTTATAGTATCAAAGCTCTTTTCTTTAAATTTACTATATATTTTAAGACTATCTCTAGTAGAAAAACCTAACTTAGATAGATTAAGTATTATCTCATAACTACCTTGATAATTCTTTAAAGCTTCATGTAACACTCTTACTTGTTTTTCACTAACACCTTTAACTAATAATAAATTATTAGGATTTTCTAATATTACATTAAAGGTATCTTCATGAAACATATCAACTATCGCTTCTGCAGTTTTCTTACCTATTCCTTTAAACATATCACTAGATAATACACTAACCATAGAATCTACTTCTTTAGGCATAATTCTCTCAAAACTATTAACAACAAACTGTTCCCCATACTTAGTATGAGTCATAACACTACCTTCTAATACATAAGTATCTATCTCATTTAAATCAGGTAAATAACCAGTAATAGTAATAGTCTTATTAATAAATTTATCTATATCAGGACTAGTCTCTTTTACTTTAAATAAACCTATTAAGTAGTTATTAGTATTACTTCTAAAAATTGTCTTTTTAAAATTTCCTGTTACTTTACTCATATCTTCTCCTATTAATTATTAGTTTATATTACTATTTATCAGTTGTTCGGAATTTCCGAACAACTCATATTATTTATTTTATCTCTTCTACTTCTCCAATTAAACTATCTAATAAATAACTTTTAATTTTAACATTTTTAAAGGTATTAGAAGGAATATTTCCTTTTACTTTAACTTTTAAATAATTACTAGTATGTCCTATACTAACACCATCTTTAACTTCTTCAAATAGTACTTCTAATGTTTTACCAATAAACTTATTAGCATACTCTTTCTCTAACTCATGAGATACTTGAAGAAGTCTTCTTGCTCTTTCTTTCTTAATATTACCATCTATATGTCCATCCATAGTACTTGCAAGAGTTCCTTTTCTATCAGAATAAGGGAATACATGTATTTTAGAAAAACCAAACTTACGAGCAGTTTCTATAGTTTCTAAGAAGTCTTCTTCACTCTCACTTGGAAAACCTACAATTATATCAGTACTAATAGATATATCAGGTCTAATCTCTCTAATTTCTTTTAATTTGTCTTCAAAGTATTTTAAATCATACTTACGATTCATTAATTTTAAGACTTTATCGCTACCAGCTTGTAAAGGAATATGTAAGTGATCTACTATTATATTACTATTTTTAATTACATCAAGTACATCACTATTTAACTCAGTTACTTCAATACTAGAGATTCTAAGACGCTTTAATCCCTCTATTTTAATTAAAGCTTTTAAAAGATCTGCAAAACTAGTATCAAGATCAACTCCATAGTGTCCTGTATGAATACCAGTTAAAACTATTTCTTTAAAACCTTTATTAACTAAAGTAGTAACTTCCTTAACTACGGTATTTAAATCTTTACTCCTACATTTCCCTCTAACATAAGGAATAATACAATAACTACAGAAATTCTCACACCCATCTTGTACTTTAACAAAGGCTCTACATCTATTTTTAAAGTCTGTTATAAACATATCTTCAAATTTATCCTTATCAAGACCTACTCTTCTAATAGGTTCTTTATTAGTAAAATATAAATCAAGTAATTCTATAATCTTACTCTTATCTTTATTACCAATATAAATATCTATATCATTAAAATCATCAGGATGATCTTCTGCATAACATCCAAGAACTACTATACAGGCATTAGGATTATTTCTCTTAATACGATGTATTATCTTTCTACTTTTAATATCTGCAGTATTTGTTACAGTACAAGTATTAATTATATAAACATCAGAAACATCATCTAAATTATTTACTACTTCATAACCTGCTTCTATTAGCATTAACATAATATATTCACTCTCATAAGTATTAACTTTACATCCCAATGTATAAACACATGCTCTCATTACTTCACTTCCCATCTTTAGAAAATTCGGAATTTCCGAATTATGTATTTAATTATAAGTATTAGTATTGTAATTCTATAAATTATTACTAATTATTAAAAATTTTAAAATGGACTAGATTATTTATCTTCTATTATTTCTATTTCCTTAACAAGTCTATCAAAATCAGATACATATTTTTTATCTTGAATTATTTTATATTTATCATACTCACTCTCTGCCTTTTGTATAGCCATGGCATGACTTATACTACCTTTATTCTTTAGATTATCATACATATTAATGTTAAAAATATCTTCAACAGATTTTATCCAATCTATGTCTTTTAGCTCTATTTTCAGCAATATCAAGATATATGTTAACTAAATCATTCAGTTCGTTTAATTCTTCTTCATTAAGATAATTCTTGGCAATTCGCACATCACTTTTTAGTATTTTGCCATTTGGAGAATTTTTCCAAGATTTTAAACCCATATTTTCTTTGTTAGAATCTACTCTATCATATATAATTTCAGCTGCTGTCTTATGAGAAATAGCATAATGAAATTTATTTTGTATTGTTTTGTAAAACATCTGGGCAATTTCACTATCTTTTACATAATCAACACTACATTCTGCAAAAATATCTGTTATTTTTTGATAAAACATTCTTTCACTAGTTCTAATTAATTTAATACGTTCTAATAATTCATCAAAATATTCTTGATTATTTTTATTTGCTTGTAAAAATCTTTCATCATTTAAAGCAAAGCCTTTCTTTATATACTCTTTTAATATTTCATTAGCCCAAGTCCTAAACTTAATAGCTTTTTTCGAGTTCACTCTAAATCCTATAGATATTATCATATCAAGATTATAATACTCTCTTTTCCTTTTTACTTTTCTAGTTCCTTCAAGTTGAACTTGTTCCATAATGGAACAAGTTCGATTTTTATCAAGTTCTTCGTCAGCATAGATATTATTAATATGTTTTACAATAGCAGGTCTTTGTACATCAAAAAGCATTGCTATTGAATTTACATTTAACCATACATTTTCATTTTCTAATAACACTTCTATTTTAAACTTACCATTATCATCTTCATAAAAGATAATATCATTTTGTTTATTCTCCACAAGACTCACTTCCTATCATATTAGAAATATTTTTTATTTTACTTTTTATTTTATTACAAACTTTATGTTGACCATTACCATTAAGATGTAAGCCATCAAATAGATCTTTAGATTCTAATAAATCATAAGCATTAATATAATCAACATTATTTTCTAAGCAAATTTCTTTTAATACAAAATCAAACAAAATGATTTTAGAATCTGAATAACATTTGTCCTTATTCCAAGGATAAAATTCTATTTCAGATTCATCTACTTTTGTTAATCCAATAAATAATATATTGTTAGTATATTTTTTAGCATTATTAATTAAACTAATAATATTATTTTCAAATGCTTCAAGAGAAATTTTTTCTTCACCATTTATATTTTGCGTATCATTAACTCCTACAGAAAAAATAATTATTGAGTCTTTAGCTTTAGAATAAATCATTTTACACTCATCATCAAATCTATTTTTAACATCAAGAGTAGTATCACCCCACATTTCAAAATTTAAAACATTATAATAATTATCATTAGAATCATGTTCTAAAATAAGGCTTAATACATATATATAATCAACAATTTCATCTCCAAAGACTAAAATATTTATATCTTTCATATTAGTTTTCTATCCTTTCATTAAAAATATCTGTTATTTTTTGATAGAATCTTCTCTCACTGGCTCTAATTTCTTTAATTTTAAGTAATAACTCATCAAAATAATCTTTTCCAAATTTTGGACCATTTTTAAGCATTTCTGTATTTACAACAAAACCTTTTTTTATATATTCTTTTAAAGTATTAGTTGCCCAAATTCTAAACTGTGTCGCTTCATAACTATTAACTCTATACCCAACGGCAATTATGGCATCTAAGCTATAAAAATCTACTTCCCTATTTACATTTCTTTTACCCTCTTTTTGAACTATTCGAATTTTTCGAATAGTTGAACTTTCTTTTAATTCCCCACTACTAAATACTTCTTTTAAATGATAATTTATAGTATTTACTTTAACAGAAAAAAGCTCAGCCATACTTTTTTGAGTTAGCCAAAAGTTTTCATTGTCATACAATACTTCTATTTTCACATTACCAGTTTTATTCTGATAAAAAACTATATCTTTTAAATTAGCAACTGCATTCATATGATTCACATCCTTACTTTTTAATCGGCTTATTCTCGGTTTAATTTCGGCTTATTATAATTTTTATTAGTTTATTAGCAATAGTTAAGAAACAAATCAATGATTATAATGCTTCATATCTATTATAGCAACTGTTCGGAATTTCCGAATAGTTGATTCTTCTTTTGACTCATATCCTGTTTTTACTTTAATATTATAATTATACTTCTTAAATATCACTATTAGTTGTTAAGAAATTCTTAATAACTGAATATTTCTCTATTAATTCTTTATAAATATAACATTTTTACAATAAATGAAACACTTAGTAGATAGCAAACGAGTCATTAAACCAAATTTTAATATATTTAATAAATGTTTTAATGCTTACTATCTTAACATTAGAATAAACGTTCGTCAACAATAATTTTAAAATAATATTAAAAACTCAAAGATATCACTAGTAGTAACTTTACTAAAGAAAATAATAAGGAAAGCTATTAAAATGAAAGGCCCAAAAGGTATCATATGCTCTTTATTTTTATAAAGTAAGTATAATGATACTGGTAATGCTATAAAAGATGCTAAAAAGATTGTAATAAGGCCTAAAAAAGGATCTATTACAAGTCCTAAAACAAAGAATAATTTAACATCTCCTCCCCCTAAGGATTCTTTTTTAAATAGACTATTACCTAATTTCATTAAAAGAAGCATAAAAAAGAAAAGTAATACTCCACTAAGTATAGATAAAACTCCTCCACTTATACCTTTTAATAAAAACTCTAATATTATAAAGACAATACTAAAAAATATTATTACTTCATCAGGTATAATCATATAAGTTAAATCACTACTAAATACTATCATAGCAAGAGCTACAATAAATAAAGATAAAACTAACTCTAAAGAAAAACCAAAACTATAATAAGATAGGGCAAATAAAATACCAGTAACAATCTCTATAAAAGGATTTAATAAACTAACATGTTCTTTACAATATCTACATCTACCTCTTAACATTATATAAGATACTAAAGGTATCAAATCATACCAAGCTAAAACATGACCACAACAATCACAAACACTCCTATCATTAATAAATTTTTCTCCCTTACTAAGTCTTAACCCTACACAACAAAAGAAAGACCCAAAAACTAGGCCTATTATAAAGAAACAAATAATATATAATACTTCCATAACATCACCTATTGAATCTTTCCATAAATATCAAACATTGGAACAACTATTGATAAAAGAATAGTACCAACTATTAAAGCGAGAAACGCTATCATTAAAGGCTCTATAAAACTTTGCATCTGTTTAACTAGTGTCTTATGTAATACTTGATAATAGTTAGCAACTTTCTCCATCATTAATCCCAGTTGTCCAGTTTTCTCACCTGTAACAACCATTTCATAGGCTGCAACAGGAAAAGCCCAACTTCCTTTAAATGATTCAGATATATTAGCACCCTTATTAAGATTTATAATAGTTTTAGCAACTAATTCTTTATATACTTCATTATTAGTTATTTTAGAAAGCACTTCCATACTATCAGTAATAAAAACTCCATGATTTAAAAGTGAAGCAAATGTTTTTGTAAAGTTATAAACTTCATTATAAATAACTATCTGACTAAAAACAGGTATATGCATAATAACAAGTTGTACTCCTTTTCTAAAGGATTTAACTTTCTTATATAAGTAAATAAATATCACTACAAAAATAGCTACTCCAATAATTATAAAGAGATAATAATTTACAATAAAATCACTAGCACTCATAACAAATGTTGTAATAGCAGGAATTTCAGCATCATTATCTTTATACATATCAACAAAGCTTGGTACTATACTAACTAAAATAAAGATAATAACACCTATTGCAATACATAAAACTATAATAGGATAAGTCATCGCTGATACCATGGCTTTTCTAGTCTCTTCTTTAGAAGTATAATAATCTGCCATATCATCTAAAACAGAAGTCAAATCGCCAGTAAGTTCAGCTGTTTTAATCATATTAACTAAAAGAGTAGGAAATTTATCGTTTTGTTTTTCCATTGCAGTAGATAAATCTTGTCCTTTTAATAGTTCATAAACAACTTTTTGATAAACTTTTCTTTGTTCAGCTTTTTCACTTTGCTTCTCTAATATTCTAACAGAATCTATTAACGCAATACCAGCTTTTAAGTAAGTTGATAACTGAGTAAGTGAAAAAGATAAATCTGCTGCTGTAAATTTACCACCTATATTAATATCGATATCATAAAACTTACGTGGTAATACTTCTATAACTTCATAACCTTCATTTTGTAAAAAGATTCTAACTTCCTCTTTACTTGGTCCTTCAAAAGTACCATTAATAATCTTACCATTACTACCCTTTACTTTATAACGAAATGATTGAACAGGCTCTTTATCTAAAACTATCTGTTGCTTAGCATTAAGCCTACTATTATTCATCATCACTTCTACTTCTGAAATAGCTTTATTTTCTTCAGTCTTAGCAGTCTTTCTTTCAGTAACTTTTCCTCCACTTAGTTTATCAATTACTGCTAAAAATCCACTATAAGCATAGTTTAATATACGTTTAGGAGAAAGTAAGATGTAACGGACAATATGATAGATAAAAATAAATGGCTTAGCAACTATTTCCATATACACTTCCTCCTTATTCTTAAATTAATTATATCACTCTATTTTTATAATCACAAGTAAGAAATTTTAATCATATATTAAAGTAAAGGGAAAGGTAGTGTTTTTATGTATAATGATTATAATATGGGGATGCCTAATTATATGCCAAGAAGAGGAATAAACTGGAATAATATTTTAAATAATACTCAAAGAACACTTGGAATAATAAATCAAGCGATACCAATTGTCTATCAAATAAAACCTTTATTTAGTAATGCCAGAACTCTATTTAGAGTAGCATCTGCTCTAAATAGTAATGATGACGAAAAAGAAGAAATAAATGATAATAATTATAGCAATAATATAAGTTATGAAGAGGTAAAAAAAGATAGCAATGGACCTATATTTTATTTATAGGACTAGCTATCTTTTTTATATTTTTTTAGTAGATATTTCATCTTTAAGTAAACTAATAAATTCATCTATATTTACTGTAGTAGTATCTTTTTCACCATGTCTTCTATAACTAATAGTACTATCAGTCTTTTCTTTATCTCCAAGGATTAATGTATAATTAATCTTTCTAGTCTGAGCTTCTCTTAATCTATAACCTAGTTTTTCATTACGATTATCTAGCTCTACTCTAATACCATTTTTATTTAACTCTTCATATACTTTAGATGCATACTCTCCTTGATATTCACTAGATACTGGTATAACTATTACTTGTACAGGATTCAACCATAAAGGAAGATTACCTTTAGTCTCTTCAAGAAGAAATGCTATAAATCTATCAAGAGAACCAAGTATTGCCCTATGAATAACAACAGGTCTTGCTTTACTTCCATCTTTATCAACATATGTAAGTTCAAATCTTTCAGGTAATTGATAATCAAGTTGTACAGTTGAAAGTGTTACATCATGCCCAATAGCACTTTTAACTTGAACATCAAGTTTGGGTCCATAGAATGCTGCTTCTCCTTCTGCTTCATAGAACTCTGCTCCAATCTCTTCTAGAACTTCTCTTAATTCTTGTTCGCTTTTCTCCCATAACTCGTCATTACCAAAATATTTATCTTTATTGTTTTTATCTCTTAAAGAAAGTCTAAAACTATAATCTTTAAAACCAAAATCTTTATAGACATCGAGTATTAAATCAATAACACCTTTAAACTCTTCTTTAATTTGTTCATTAGTACAGAAGATATGAGAATCATTTTGAGTAAAGGCTCTAGTACGCTCTATTCCACACAATGCTCCACTTGCTTCATATCTAAAATCATTAGCAATTTCTGCAATACGTAGTGGTAAATCTCTATAAGAGTGAAGGGAATTTTGATACATCATCATATGATGAGGACAATTCATTGGTCTTAAAACATAAGCTTCATTATCAAGTTCCATAGCAGGAAACATATCATCTTTATAGTGATCCCAATGTCCACTAGTCTTATATAAATCTACACTACCAAGTGACGGAGTCATAACATGTTTATAACCATGTTTTATTTCTTTATCAGTAATATAATCAACTAAAGTACGTCTAACAAAGAAACCATTAGGTAACCACATAGGAAGGCCTTTACCTACTAAATCAGAAAACATAAATATTCCAAGTTCCCTACCTAATTTACGATGATCTCTTTCCCTAGCTTCTTCTAACATTTCTAAATGTTTATTTAAGTCTTCTTCATTATAATAGCAAACACCATAAATACGTTGTAACATTTTATTTTTAGAGTCTCCTTTAAAGTATGCACCACTAACTCTAAGTAGTTTAAAATGTCTTAACTCTTTAGTAGATTCAACGTGAGGTCCCCGACAAAGGTCAGTAAAGTCTCCTTGAGTATAACAAGTAATTACTTCATCATCACTCATATTATTAATTAAATCTATTTTATAAGGATCATCTTTAAATTTATCTAAAGCTTCTTCTCTAGTTAATTCATGACGTATAATTTTTTTATTACCTTTAGCAATTTTCTTCATTTCTTTTTCAATAACAGGTAAATCATCATCTGTTAGAGTCTTATCTCCTAAATCAATATCATAATAGAATCCATCCTCTATTACAGGTCCTACCCAAAATTTAGCATTAGGATACAATTTCTTAACCGCCTCTGCTAATAAATGTGCACAAGAGTGATTAAGTGGCATTAACTTTTCATTTTCTTTAATATTTATCATATTTCATCTCTCCTTTTAATTAAATTTTTACTTTTTTTACTTTCTATTTCTAATGGTATGAAACTACCAATATTTTTTTCACTACATATTTTCAATGATATTATATCATCTATATTATAAGTTATATTTTCTCTCTTATCAATCAAACATTGTTTTTTTAAATCAATTAAATATCTATCATTAGCATGGATTAATCCCATAACACTATCTTCAATTTTTATAAAAGCACAATTTTTAATAACTTGAGATAATTTGCCACTAACAGAAATATTAGATAATTCTTTTAACATAACATAACTTGTCTCTTTTTCTACTGTTTCAGCAGCTATTTGTCTTTCAGTCAAATGATCACAAATCTTAGGTAATTTTTTTCTCAAAATATTTAATATTACTTCACTTTCTTCGTCATAATTAATAATAGCATTTAAAACATAATGATTTAGTAAATCTGGTGCTCTTCTAATTGGTGATGTAAAAGTTGCATATCTATCTAATCCAAGTCCATAATGACCTATACTTTTACTATCATAATAAGCACGTGTCATTGATTTTAAAACTATTTCAGAAACATAAGTAGCTTCTTCTTTACTAATATATGATAAAATATTTACAAGCACTTTTTTTAAGATATTAGGATTAGATAGAGAATGTAATTTATTAATTAATATTTTTTCACGTTTCAAATTACTTTTTAATTTATCGATTTCAATATTAGTTAGTTGTTCATGATTTCTATAAACAAAAGGTAAATCTAAATAATAAGCATAATCAGCAACAGTTTTGTTAGCAATTATCATAAAGTTTTCTATCATTGACTGAGCCGGTCCTTTTTCATTTTCTTCTATGGATATAGGATTACTAAACTCATCAACATTAAAATTTAACTCGCTAGTTTGTAAAAATAAAGCCCCATTTTCTATTCTATTATTTTGAATAATATTAGATAACTTTTGCATACTAAATAGCATTTGATAAAATGGTAAATAATCATAGTCATATTCTTTTCCTAATAAAATATTATTAACTTTATCATAACTCATCTTATAATCACTTTTAATTATGCTATTAAATATTTCAAAATTTAAAACATTACCTTTAACATCTATTTGCATCATACATGTTAGGGCATTTTTATCTTCATAAGGATTTAAAGAACAAATTTCATTAGATATTTTTTGAGGAAACATAGGTATTACTGAATCAATTGGATAGACACTCGTTCCTCTTTTTATAGCTTCATTAAATAATAATGATTCAAAAGGTACATAAGAAGAAACATCTGCAATACTTACATATAAGTAATAAAAGCCACCTTTTTCTTCTAAAGAAATTGCATCATCCAAATCCTTTGCATGAATAGAATCAATAGTTATAGTCATTAAATTACGCAAATCTCTTCTATCAACTGAACTAGTTTGAAATTTTATATTATCTAATTCTTTAATTATATTTTTGTCAAACTCTAAAGAAAAACCATTTTCTGTTGCACTATTTATAGTCTCTTCATTATAATTTGATACTACCTGTTCTTTTATATCAAGATAATATTTCCCTTCTTTAAGTTTTAAGGATGCTAAAACTAAGGAGCCAGATTCATATTTTTCTTCTGGAATAGAACTTATCTCAAAATATGTTGTTCCTAAAGGTAACCATCTCTTAACTCCTTTATACTCTATGCATTTAAAAATATGAGTATCATTTTTTCTTTTAATAATATTTAAAACTTTAACTTCATCTAAAGAATCTTTATTTCCTAAATGTATCGTAACTAAATCACCTGGATAGGCACTTTTCATATTTTTACTATTAATATAATATTTTTTATTTTCTATTTGAATATAGTACTTTTCTGATAGATATTCTTTTTTTACTATACCCTTGGCTAAATAACTATCTTTTTGCATTGATTCTCTTGTTACTACCCTAATAATGTCTCCTTCAAAGTATTTTTTATAAGTTTCCGTTTTTCTACTTTCTCTTTTTACTACATATATAATATCATCTTTTTTTAATTTATATTGCCTAAAATTTTTAATATTTATTCTACTACTTTTATTTATGCTAATATAAAAATTACCTTTATTAGATATTTGTAATTTTCCATGATATAAATTTGAGTTACAAGGGACTTTAATAAACATATTATCTTGATAAATTATTTTACCTTTTTTTTCTAATTCGAATAAAGCATCTAAAAAATCATCTTTATTGCTGTCTTGTATTTTTAATATTTTATACAAGTTACTAATACTTACAGCTTGATTATTTTTTTTAAAAAAGTTTTCTATTAGTTCTATTGCCTTCATAATATCTTCCCCATAATTACAATAAAAAGGATGATATCACTAGGAGTGCTTAGACTTTAGACTACACGATACCATCCTTTTTTAACTTAATTTAGATAACGGTATTAACCGGAATTACTTTGCATAACTCTACTCATTAAGGTAGTAATAAAAGAGCTTTTCTTAACTTTCACCAACCGTTAAGTCTCTAAGATTAAAAGGATTCTTTTACCGGGTCCCTAACTAATAACGTATTTACAACTATTATTTTACTACAAAATAAAAAGATGTCAAATAGTTTTTAATAATAGAAGCATCATTTAGTCTTTACAACAATATAAACATATGATATACTTTAGATGTATTAAATGAGTGATATCTCATATAATAATAAAAGTCGGAATTCCCTTGCCATAGTAGGGAGCTAACAAAAGTCGGAATTCCCTTGCCATAGTAGGGAGCTAATAAAAGTCGGAATTCCCTTGCCATAGTAGGGAGCTAAAAAAGTTTGGGCGATTTTTCTTTTAGAAAATCGTCCTTTTATTTTATTATGTTAGGGGGATATATTTATGAAAACACTTAAAATATACTATATCGATGAAAATTATATTAACTTTTTACGAAGATTTGATAAGATAGTGCCATATAATAAGACTCATACAAGACCATATATTGGTGTTGTATATGAATATAACGGAATTAATTATTTCGCTCCACTATCTAGTCCTAAACAAAAACATCTAACAATGAACGGAAATGCTCTAGATATATTTAAAATTAATGATGGTATTTGGGGAATAGTTAATATTAACAATATGATTCCTACTCCTACCTCGTGTTTGACTGAAGTACTTCCTCAAGTAAAAGATGAAAAGTATAGAAACTTAATATTAAATCAAACTAATTATTTAAATAGACATAAATATAAATTACTATCTAAAGTTAAACAATTTAGATTACGTTATGATAATGGGCATTTATCTACAAGTTTAAGAAAAAGATGTTGTAACTTTAAACTACTAGAAGAAAAATATATGGAATATGAAAATTTAATATTAGAAACTAGTTAAGGAAGAGTTAAAAATTCTCTTCCTTATTTTTCACTTCTTCCTTCATTTAGTAATGTATCAAGTGTTACTAAAGTAAAACCTCTTTGCTTTATATAGTTTATTAATACTTTTAATTCTTTAACATTAGACTCTGTTAAATTAACACTTATAATACTACCACTTCTTAAATTACCCTTAGCACTACTATAAATATTATTATCAAGTCTTAAAGTAGGTATAATAGTATGCATAGATAACTTACTACATAAATTTAAGACTTCTTCATTATCATAAGTTGCATAACAATATTTTGGTGTAGTACTAATAAGTGTTTTTATTTTATCAATAGATGCTTTAAATAATAGTTCATCATAACTTTTATCATAACTAAGTACTTCTACTTCATTAGAATTAATAATTGCATCTGTTACAAACGATGTATTATTATCAGTAAACTTACCATCTATAAAAAATGTCCCTACTACTCCCATATCTTTTAATATATTTAAAACATTATCTGTATAACTATTAACATCTACTGGAAAGACTAAAGCAATGTTAGTACTTATTCCATTACCACTAGAAATATACTTATCATAATAATCATCTATAGATATAGAAGGCTCTACTTCTTCAAATACTAATAGAGCCTCATTATAACTGCCATAACCTTTCATTTTTGTAAAGCTCTCATCTAAATCTATCATTAACCCATTATATCCCGGTATTAAATAATCTCCATCTATAGAAGCATTAATTGCATCTATTTCCTTTTCACTACCTTTATCTTTTATTTCTTTCATAATAGGATCATTAGATTCTATTAGTACAATCGCTTTCTCTGTATAATAAAAAGAAAAAAGAACAAGGAGACTTACCAATATTACCTCTATAACCTTTTTAATAAGTATCACCTCATAATAATTTTATTATTAAAAGGTAAAATTATTCTAAGGATAAAGAGTAAAATATACATCACTTGCTCTTTTCGTAATTCTTCTTGTAACTAAACTAGTATAACTATTACGAGAATTTTCCCAAGTTGAGTGAGGAGAAGTTACTGTTATAGACATCTTAGGACTACTACTAGGTGCATAACCTACAAAAGCAGTAGAAACAGTATCTGTATCATTAACATAATCGCCATCAGTATCTTTAGCACTTTGACTAGTTCCTGTTTTACCAGCAGCATCATATTTAGCATCCATATAATTTCTTCCTAAACCATAACTTTTATGCATAACAGCATAAAAACCTTCTTTAACTCTATTTAAATATTCTGGTGTAGTATTAACTGTATTTAAAACATTAACATCAAAAGTATAAATAACTTCCCCTAAACTCTCATCATCAGTAGAAGCATGTACTTCTTTTAACAGATGTGGTTGTAATCTACTACCTCCATTAGCGATTGTTGAAATATACTGTGATAGTTGTATTGGCGTATAAGTATCATACTGTCCCATAACAAAATCTAGTAAAAGTCCTGGAGCCTTATTATTACTAGAAAAGCCTAAAGATTCTACTGGTAAATCAATACCTGTTTCAACACCAAGACCAAACTCTTTAAAAGTATTTCTATATATATCAAAAGCTTCTTCATTAATTACTAAAGGCATATTATACTGATAAGTCGCTCCTGCTACTTTCATCGCTGTTTTAAACTGATAAACATTACTAGATAAAGCAAGAGCATCTATATCATTAATACGTCCTAATGTCCTCCAAGAACATTTTTCTGGTGTACCTCTTATTTTAATACACTCATCTACTTGGTAATCTCCTGGTTTAATCGCTCCTGTATTATATCCAACTAACATACTAGCACCCTTAACAACAGAACCACTAGTCATTGGATCAGTCATAATACCAGTAGTACAATCTACTGTTTTATATCCTCCATTACCATCACTAACAACTTGTCTACCAGCCATAGCAAGTACTTCTCCTGTATTAGGATCCCCTATAACAGCATAACTTCGATCATAATACTCTGTATTCGCTTCCCTTTTAGTAGCGATTACTTCTTCATTTAATATCGATTCTAATTGTTGTTGTAATTCTATATCAATAGTAAGTACTATATCATTACCTCTTTTACCTTCAGAAACTAGCTCTAACTCATGAGAATTAACTGTCTTATATATCGCTTTAGTACCTTTTAAATATTCTTCATATTGTGCCTCTAAATAACTAGTACCTACTATATCATTTAAAGAATACCCTTTAGCAAGATATTCATCTTTCTTCTCACTAGGAATAGTACCAATATTACCTAAAATAGTTCTTAAAGTATCTCCATAATTATAAACTCTTTCCCAATCTAGTTTAGTATTAAAACCAGGTAAGTCTTCATTATTCTCTGCTATATAAGCATATTCTAGATCAGTAACATCACTATTTTTAATAACTTTATCATCGTAAGAATATCCTCTATTCATTAAATAGTACAAATAACTAGCTTTATTATCCTCTTCACTAAAAGCATTTAACTCATCATCAGTTACTCTTTCTATTTTAAGTTCATATATATCATCACTATCAAGTTTTCTTTGTTCATACTTCTCCCACTCATCATCAGTTATTCTATCGTTCATATCATCACTATTTTTAGCGACAAAAAACTCTCTTTTATTTCTATCAGTAACTTTATCATAATCTAGACTAAGATGACTAGAAACAAGATAAGCAAGCTCTATTTCTTCATCGGGCCCTCTACTCTTATCTTTATTATAATAAATAGTCTTAACCGCTTTATTATCTACTATTACTTTTCCATTACGATCAAGTATTCTCCCCCTAGGTGAACTAGGCCCTTCTACTATAGTAGTTGCAAGAGCCTTTAGTTCCTCTTCATAATAAGCCTGTTCTCTTAACATTACATTATAAAGTCTAAGGGTTATTACTAAAAATAAAACTACTAAAACACTACCTAAAAATAAAAATCTCTTCTTATAAGTTATATTATTAACAGTATATCTTCTATCTTTTCTATTAATGTTTTTATTATTTACTTTCTGTTTTATTCTCATACTTAACCCTCCTCCTTATTAGTTTATCACATAATTTTATTTTTACTACATATAAATTAAATAAAGGAGATAAAAATGATAGAAAGAATAATAAAAAATAATATAAGTATTTTAAATCCTCATTTAGTAATGGGATATTTAGAAAGTAAAAATATTTATCCAACAGAAGATGAAGCGATTATTATATGTAATTTTTTAAAAGAGAATTATAATGTTTTATTAAAAGATAATAGTATTTTACTTAATTTAAGAGGTAATATTAGAGATAATATATATCAAGGTGTGTCAACTATTATCATGAATTTAAAGAATACATATCTCTAACTAATAAAAACATGATATAATCATTTTGAGGATGATTATATGAATAGAAAAGGTTTTACATTAATTGAATTATTAGCGACAATAGTAATTATGGCTTTAATATTAATAATGGTAATGCCATCAATAACGGCTTTAGTTAATAATAACAGTGATAGATCATATGAATATTATGGTGATGCCCTAAAGGAAGCGGCAGAGATATTTGTAGGAAGAGAAGGAGAAGATATAACGAGTCTTGGTACTTTAAATTTTACAGGATGTGTAGATATTACATATAATGATTTAATTAATGCTGATTTAATAAGTCCTTACCAAGAAGAAAATATTGACTGTTCTAATGCTAAAGTTAGATATACTAAAGAAAGAAATAAAGAAAGTTATAGTATTAATTTAATATGTATAGATACTACCACTAACAATTCTGTTTATAACATTAATGAAATTTCTAATACTAGATGTAGTGTTACTGCTTACTAAGACTTCTAATTAAGGATATTTCTTCTTTATAAGGAGCATGTCCATCTATATATGGTGTTTCTAATATTTTAGGAACATCTTTTAATTTGTCACAATCAATTATTTTTATTAAAGTATCTAAACCTATAGTACCTTTACCAATATTTTCATGTCTATCTTTATGACTTCCTAAAATATTTTTACTATCATTAATATGTATACATTTAATTTTATCTATTCCAATAATTTTATCAAATAAATCTAATATGTCATTAAAGTTATTAAGATCATAACCAGCATCATTTAAATGACATGTATCTAAACAAACACCAATTCTACCTTTTTTAGAGACTCCATCTATAATAGTTTTTATCTCTTCAAAACATCTACCTACTTCACTACCCTTACCTGCCATAGTTTCAAGTAAAATCATTACATCACTATTATCTTTATCTAAGACAAGATTAAGGGCTTTAACGATATTAGAAATACCTACATCAACACCTAATCCTACATGAGAGCCTGGATGTAAGACTAAATATTTAAAGCCAAAAGTATCAACACGTTTTAACTCTTCACTTAAAAAGTTACATGAAAAATTAAATTTACTAAGATCTCCATTAGCAAGATTAATGATATAAGGAGCATGAACTATGACATTATCTTTATCTATACCATTATCTTTCATTAAAGAATAAGCTTTCTTAACATTATCTAAATTTATACTACTTCTAATAGTATTTTGTGGAGCCCCTGTATAAAGCATAAAAGTATTCGCTCCATAACTTAAAGCCTCTTCGACACTTCCAACAAGTCCTGAGTCTTTTTTATATCCAACATGAGAACCAATTATTAACATAAAATACCTTCTTTCTTTAATGATTATAAAATTTAAAAAGCCTAACGTCAAGATGATGCTAGGCTTTATTATTAATCTTCTACATTAACATTGTTATCTGATTTTTAGATAGGCCTGTATACTCACATACTTTAGGAATAGGTAGTCCATCTTTAAGAAGATTCTTAGCAATAGATTTCTTTTCATTACTAGCACCTTGCTTGATACCTTGTTTAACACCTTGTTTAACACCTTGTTTAAGCCCTTGCTTAAGTCCTTGAGCTTTAGCAGTAATTTTTATACTGTTTTCTATTCTTCTTCTTTCCTCTTCTTCATCATAAAGACCAATAGTATAAGCATCATTAGTTAATCTCTTTAATTCATTAGCAACTTCCATTAACTCTTCATCTCCTTCCGCTAATTTATCAATTTCATCAATTTTTGTTAAAGTTAATATTACTAGTTCTTTTTCTAGTTTAGTTAACTCTAATCCTCTATCATACTTTGCTC
>DVKQ01000062.1 GCA_018715925.1 Candidatus Onthousia faecipullorum | reverse complement strand
ATTAACATCTGGTACTTCATTGCAAGTCAATATTTCACCCATTTTATACCATAGTTTATCTGGTTCATTTTTTAGTTCTTCATCAGCAAGAAATTTAAGTTCATATTCATAATCATCATTAGTTTTATCATATAAAAGATTAATATATAAATATTTATTCTTATAAGAATCAACATTATCTTTTCTAGCTCTATATACTTTTAATCTTAAATATCCCCTTAATCCTATAAAAATAGATTGAGTTCTTTGTTGTCCATCTAAAATTGCATAGAATGTGCTATTAGGTGAAGGATTTTCTAACTTTTGATTATATTCTGGATTCATTTCATCATAATTATCTAAAAATTTATAGAAATCTATTCCTTTATCTTTAATATCTTTGCCATCTAATTTCCATAGTAACATATGTCCAATAGGAAAAGATCTTAATAAAGAATCAAATAATCTGCATATTTGCTCTTCTTCCCAAACATATTCTCTTTGAATAGATGGTAAAATAAATTGTTCTTTTTTATCAACAAAATCTCTAATTGTATAATTCATAAAACACCTCTTTAAATAAATTCTTAATATGGATTATTCATCGTTCTAAATATTAGACATCTTTACTCTTAAAAGCTTTAAATAATTTACTCCATACTTTCTCATTAGAATAATTAAGTATTCCAACTTTATATACTCTAATACCAAAATGTAATATTAAATAGATGAATGCAATAAGTACGATAATAGAAATAACTATATCAATTAAACCAATCTCTCCCATCATATAAAGACTTGGACTGACAAATGATGATAAGAAAGGTACATATGAAAGTATTCTAATAAGTATAGAACCATTAAACATACCGGCCATCATTGCTAAATAATATCCACCTAAAGAAAGAAATACTAAAGGTGTTTGTAATTGACTAAAATCTTCCATATTAACAGTCATAGAAGCAAGTATACCTGCAACTATTGAATAAGCAAGAAATGATAAAACTATTAATATTAAAGTTAAAGGTATTACGTAAATTAGTTTTTCCATAAATCCAGATGAAACTAAACTATCAAAAATAGAAGTAACTTCACTAGGTAGTGACATACCACTACTTAACATATTAGTACTTATAAGTAATCCTATAACAGCATAGACAACTAAGAGTAATCCTTGAACAATAACAAAGATATTACTAGCAAGTATTTTAGACATTAAATGTTGTTTAGGAGAAACATTAGAAATAATTATCTCCATACTACGAGTGGTTTTCTCTTCACATATTTCTCCTCCTACCATTTGTATTAAAATCATAGTCAACATAAAGAAAGGTAAAATAATTGTTGGAAAGACACTACTCATAATAAGCCCCATATTCTCATCAACATTGTTATCTTCATTTAAAACTACTCTATTTATAGTAATAGGACTAGAAATATTATTTAATGTAGTAGCATCTATATTATTAATAGCCATACCAATTGTAGTTTTAGTAGAGTTTAAACTCTGAGAAATTACTTGATAAGTTAGAGTATCTATTTTCTTATTAGAAGTAATTTTAGCAGTTAAATATTCCATATTATCACTATTTAATTCTATTAATATCTCATCATCTTCCAGTGCTTCTTCTAACTCTTCAATACTTTTATTACTCTTTTCAATTGTAAGTTTTAAATTTTCTTCATCTTCATTTAAACTACTAGCATAACTATCTATATTTTGTTTAAATAAATCGTAACTATCAGCATTATCTATTACAATTATATTAGTCTTACTATCAAAATCACCTCCAAAGAAAGATACAATAGAATTAATATTTAAAAGAAGTATAAGCACTACTGCAAGTATTATATTAGTAATAACAAACCATTTAGTCTTAAACTTTTTTCTTAAACTTACTTTAGTTAAATAAAGAAATTTTCTACTCATGGATACCTCCTACTTTCGCAATAAAAATTTCATTAAGTGTAGGCTCTACTACATCGTATTTAGTAATATTAGAATTTTTAACTAATGCAAATATTTTAGGAGCGACACTTTTATCTTCTATTTTTACTTCTATTTCACCTCTTACTTTAGATACACTTAATACGCCTTTAGTTTTCTCTATTTTATCAAGAGGTAAATCTTCTCCCCTTAACATTATATTCTTAATACCAAAATCTTCTTTAATATCTTTTAGCATTCCACTTACAACTGGATGTCCTTTTACAAGAATAACTAACTTTTCACAAAAGTCTTCAATATATTCCATTTGATGTGATGAAAAAATAATAGAACAGCCTTCTTTTTGCATTTCATATATAGCATCTTTCATTAGTTTTACATTAATAGGATCAAGTCCTGTAAATGGTTCATCAAGTATTAATAATTTAGGATGATTTATAATAGCAGAGATAAACTGTATCTTTTGTTGATTACCTTTAGATAGTTCTTTAATTTTTCTATCTTTATAACTAGTAATCTCAAACCTTTCTAACCATTTATCTATATCTTTTTCTATAGTTCTCTCATCAAGACCTTTTAAAACTCCATAAAATGTAAGTTGTTCTAATACTGTAAGTTTAGTAAGAAGACTTCTCTCTTCTGTAACAAAACCTATTTTATCAGTTAAGTTGTAATCGATTTTGTCACCATCAAGTAAAACTTCACCCTTATTCGCTTCAATTAATCCCATAATAATTCTAAAAGTAGTAGTCTTACCTGCTCCATTTTCTCCAAGTAAACCAAATATCTCTCCATCTTTAACAGTAAATGACAAATCAGATACGGCCTTATTATTTCCATAATATTTTGTAATATGTTTAACTTCAAGCATTGTTTTTCTCCTTCTGTAATTCTATATTATAACGATTAACTGCATCTTTCCAAGTCGGTAATAATTCAAAATTCTCTTCTAATTTAGATTTATCTAATCTTGAATTTCTAGGGCGATATGCCTGTTTAGTTCCTGTAGTTTCTAAGTACTCTTCAGTTGTAACTTTGTTTACTTTAACAAGTTTGTTATTAGATTTAAAGATATATTCTGCAAATTCTGCCCAACTACAATAATCACTATTAGTAACATTATAAGTACCATATTTATCAGTAAGAGCCATATCAACTAAAATTTTAGCAAGATCAACTGTATAAGTAGGACTACCAACTTGATCATCTACAACATTTAATTCTTGATGATTCTCTGCTAGTTTTAACATAGTTCTAATAAAGTTATGACCATTTATTCCAAATACCCAAGATATTCTTGTAATAAAATGTTTAGGATTACGTCTAATTTCTTCTTCTCCTAAGAATTTGGTCCTACCATAAACACTCTTAGGATTAACTATATCTTCTTCAGTGTATAATCCATCTTTGGTACCATCAAAGACATAATCTGTTGACATATATATAATAGTTGCTCCTACTTTAAGGGAAGCATCTACAATATTTTTAGTACCAACTACATTAACATTATAACAAGCATCACTCATATCCTCTGCTTTATCTACGGCAGTCCATGCTGCACAATGAAATATTACATTAGGTTTAAAGTCATTAACTATTTTACTTACTTCCCTACTATCAGTAATATCCATCTCTTCTTTATCTATAGCAAGTATATCTTCTTCACTAACTCCTCTTTTTAATAGTTCTCTTTTTATATCATACCCTAATTGACCTTTATAACCTGTAATTAAATATTTCATTATTTCCTCCTTAAGAATAATACTTTAGACTCTTCTAATTTAGGGTGTTTCTCATCTTTTGCAGATAAAATTGGTTCAGTTATACCATTTTCCTTAAACATCTCATCCCAATTAATCTTGAGAAGAGGATCATTCCAAAGTATTCCCCCCTCTTTATCAGGTGCGTAGTCATTATCAACTAAGTACTGAAAGATAGTATCATCTTCTAAAGAAATAAATCCATGAGCAAAACCACGAGGAACAAATAACTGTCTATTATTATCTTCTGTTAATTTAACGGCAGTAAACTTTCCATATGTATCTGAATCTTTTCTAATATCAACAACTACATCAATAGCAGAACCTTTAATAACTTCAACTATCTTTGCTTGACACATAGGATCCTCTTGGAAATGAAGTCCTCTAACTACTCCTTTAGCACTTTTACTTCTATTCGCTTGCTTAACGCCTTGGAATCCTAATTCTTTTAAATTTGCTTCTATATAATAAGGTGAAAAATATCCCCTTTCATCTCCATATCTATCTGGTTCTAAAATATAACAATCTAATAAATTAGTTTCTATTTTTTTCATATTATTTCTCCTCTATAATTTCCATTAAATGTTTTCCATATGTATTTTTTTTCATTAATTTAGCAGCTTCTAATACTTTTTCTCTACTTAGCCATCCATTTTTATAAGCAATCTCTTCAGGACAACAAATAGTTATATTTTGATGTTCTTGAATAGTTGCTACAAAGTTAGTAGCATCAAATAAACTTTTAAATGTTCCAGTATCAAACCAACCATATCCTTCATTTAAAGTTATAACATTTAGTTTAGATTCATTCAAGTAAAGTTTATTTAAATCAGTTATTTCTAACTCTCCTCTTTTAGATGGTTTTAAACTCAGAGCTTTATTAATTACAGTATTGTCATAAAAGTAAAGTCCTGTAATTGCATAATTACTTTTAGGTTCGGCTGGTTTTTCTTCAACACTTAGTACTTTACCATCTTTATCAAACTCAACTACTCCAAAACGTTCTGGATCATGAACATGATATCCAAATACAGTAGCATTTCCCTTACTGGCAGCTTCTTTCGCTTTTAATAGTTCACCTTTTAAATTAGGTCCATAGAATATATTATCACCTAAGACCATACAACATGTATCATTCCCAATAAAATCTTTTCCCAAGATAAAAGCTTGAGCCAAACCATCTGGACTAGGTTGTTCTTTATAAGAAAAATTAACACCGAACTTAGAACCATCGCCTAATAACTCCATAAATCTAGGTAAATCTTTAGGAGTAGATATTATTAAAATATCTCTAATTTGTGCTTGCATTAACACCGATAACGGGTAATAAATCATTGGTTTATCATAAATTGGCATAAGTTGTTTACTTGTTACTTCAGTTAAAGGATATAGTCTAGTTCCACTCCCCCCTGCTAAAATAATTCCTTTCATTTCCTAAAACCTCCTCTTAAAAATATTCTAACATATAAAGTAATTAGTGTTAATCTAATTGTTAATTTTAATAAAAACTTTTCTAAACTACTGGCATGGTTATAAGTAGTCTCAAAATACATTTGGCTCTTCTTTAGTATTTTATATTTATTAATATAATTAATACTTTTATCTATACTAACAGAATGATCATGAATGATAGTTACATTATTATTAACTAATATTTTATATCTGGTATGTTTAAGTTTACTTGCCATTATATTTTCTTCATAGTATAAAAATGTATTTTCATCAAAAAAGCCAATTTTCTTTAATACTTCACTCTTAATTAAGAAAAAACAAAATGAAATAGCTTCCACCTCACTACTTTCTCCTTTGTAATGAGAATCATTATAATACATTTTTTTATTAAACTTCTTTCCTATTCCTGGTAAATTACTAAGTACTTCATCAATAGGTCTAGGAATCTTCCAACCTCTATTTAACGTTCCCTGCTGAAATACAACTGGTCCTACAAGTCCTACCTCACGTCCATCTAAAGTATTTTTTAACTCCTCTAGATTATCATTACTATTAATAATAATATCAGAGTTAGAAAAGATTATATCAACATTAGAAAAGTCTTCTATCGCTTTTTTAGCACCTATATTTAACGCGGAAGCAAAGCCTTTATTACTAGGGGACTCAATTACTTCATATCTTTTAATATTTAATTTCTTTAACTCTTCATATGAGTTATCAGTAGAATGATTATCAACTACATAAATTTTATCTATAATTTTGTAATCTTTAATATTATCAAGAAGTCTTTTCGTAGTTTTATAATCATTATAATTAATAATAATAAAAACTAGTTTTCTCATCATACCACCTCTTTCTTAGTTAATATAAGGGCAACAAAGATACTAACAGAAGGTGCTAGTAAGACATGACCTGTAATTAATGATAATAATATAATTAAAGAAAGTGACAAATAATTGCATATTTTATAAGAGTTATCTTTTAATCTATAAGTATGTTTAAAGGCTTTATAAAGAAAATAAATAAATACTCCCATATAAATAATAAAGCCAACTACACCGTGTCTAAATAAAATATCAAAGTAATCCATCTCAATCATCTTAGTACTAACATCATCTGTACCATAATTTTCAATATAACCAATACCAAATATCTTCTCTAAAGTACTAGAATCTTTATAACTATTAAAGGTATTGCCTAAGAACTCAAGTCTAGAACTAAAGATGAAATGATCAAATAATTCATAGTCAGTAAATACTTCCATAACATTATCAACACCTAGAAAATCTAAATGTATTTCTATATTTTTATAAAAAGCTGTTCTAGGTAAATAAAAACTTATAAATAAGATAAATAAAAATAATGTTGCTACAAGAATAGAAAGAACTTTATATAATCTTTCTTTGGCTAAGTAGATTATATAAATTAATAGGATAACCCCTAGTATAAGAACAAAAGATAAAAGTGGTCCTTTAGTACCTATACTTAAAATATCAAAAACTAAAACTCCTACTAAAATAATAGTTAAGAAAAAGTTCTTTTTATTATAAAGATAAAGTAGAAAGAAAGGCATTAAGATTGAAATAATGGCACTAATTTCATTAGCAGTGTTAAAAAAGCCAATACTTCCTTCTTTACTAACTGCATAACTATCAAATCCTATTCCTAAGATATCGGGAATAAAGATACCTAGAAGATAAATGATATAAACAACAACTATAGTTTTATTGCTAATAAAGGTTTTATTTTCTTTAATAATAGCATAAAAACTAAGTAATAAAATTGGTAGATAAAAAGCTTTTAAAGCATTTTGTCCTTCATATAATAAGACTGATACATCTTTATTAACGATAATTAATATAAGGAAGATAAATAAATATATAAAGATACTACCTAATATTAATAACAAGTATTTCTTATCTTTACCTTTATATATGAATACAAGGTAGAAAACACATATTAAAATAATTATAAATCTAACTATCATTCCAATTGTAAAATTGATATTTAAAAGTTGTAGCATACATGCTGTTAACATATCAAAAAGTGGACTTAGTATTAAGAATAATTCTATTAATTTTATAATATTTTTCTTCATAGTCTAAACCTTTCTAACTACTTTTATAATATCATATAATGACCCAAGAAAAAAGGAATTAAAAAAAATTGCCATTAATTTGACAATTTTATTTATAATTAGTTTCTTTAATTATATAAATAGGACGTCTTTTTACTTCTGTATAAGTTTTAGATAAGTATGCTCCCATTATTCCTGTACAAAATAGTTGAATACCACTTAAGAAAAACATAATACATACTAAGGATGGCCATCCATCTACAGGATCTCCAAATATTAAAGTTCTAACGATAATAAAAATGATAGCAACTATAGAAATAAAACAAAATAAAACTCCTACAACTATAGAAATTGTTAATGGTACTGTAGAAAATCCTACAATTGCATCAATTGCATATACAAAAAGTTTAAAAATATTCCATTTGCTACTTCCTGCTACTCTTTTAGGTACTTTATAACTTATCCATTTTGTTTCAAAACCTACAAAACTGAAAATTCCTTTACTATAACGATTATATTCTTTTAATTCTAATACAGCATCTACCATTTGTCTTGTCATAAGTCTAAAATCTCTTGCTCCAGGTACCATCTCAGTCTTTGATAATTTAGATACTAATTTATAATAACAACTAGTAAAAAACCTTCTAAATATACCATATTCTTTATGTTCATCGGTTTTTAATCCTACACAATCTATTTCCTCATTATTTTTAATAATATTATACATCTCTTCTAACATCTCTGGGGGATCTTGTAAATCTACATCCATTATCGCAATATAATCACCACTTGCATAATCAAGCCCTGCCATCATCGCCGCTTCTTTACCAAAGTTACGAGAAAAAGAAATATATTTAACTTCCTTATTAGATTTAGCAAGCTCTTTAACCTCTTTTAGAGTATTATCAATAGATCCATCATTAATAAATAATAATTCAAATTTAACCTCTTTCATTTTTCTCATAACTTTATTCACTTCTTTATAAAAAAGAGGAATAGCTTCTTCTTCATTATAACAAGGTACAATTATTGATATTTTATTCATATAATCACCTACTCTAAATCATTTTCTTAATTTTGAACTTAAATATCTTAATGGTTTAGTAACTTTCCACGAAGTACTATTTAAGATTTTTTCTAATTCTTGCTGTAATTGTTTCTTTTCTTCTTCTTCTTTTATAGCATAGTTTATAATATTTAAAAAATCTTTTTTCTCCAGTTCTTTAATATTCATCGTCATAATTATTTTATTGTTTGCCTTAACATTCTTATTTATAATAATTTTTGGATCAGTACTATTTGAAATATATTTATTATTATATAATAAAAAGTCTTCCCATATTAGTTCTTCCTTTGAAACACCCTCTATACCTATTATTTCAAAAGAAACACCACTAATATCTGTTAAATCTATTCTTAACCTGTTTACATCTTTTTTTAATATGAAACTTAATAAAAATTTATTTTCTTTAGTTAAATATACAAAATTATCACTATCATTTTCATTAAAACCATATCCAAAATCATAATATATCTTGTATGTATAATCAAAATTATTTTTCTTATGTGGAGTAAATTCTATATATTCATTACTCCAAACATTTAAAGGTATAACTCTAAATGGCAATTTTGTTTTAAAAAGACAATACATGAAACTTAGTTGATCTCTTTTACTGTATTTTAAAATCATTTCAAACCATAATTTCATTGTTTTTCTAACTAAAGGATTATTATGTCTTTTAATAATTAAAGTCATTTCTAACAATCCTAAATTATCAGCAAAATTTTCTTCTTGATAAAAGCTTAGTTGTCTTCTAATAGTTTTTTCATTATCTTTTTTTTGCTCAATGCAAGCTACAGCTTCTTCATTTATAGAATTTCTAACACTATGTTTACAGGCAGCTAGTAAGTCTTTTTCTAAATCAAAATAATTGGATAAAAATTCTTTTACACTTTTTTTAAATATAATTGAAGCATCTACATAAATACTTAATGTATAGTTCTTATCTAAATAAGAATCACCTAACATTTTAATCTTTCTTGATAAATAATGATTATCTAGTTTATTATCTTCAATGTAAATTATTTTCCAAGTTTCAGATTTAATTTTTTTATTATTAGTAAAACATATATAATCTATTCCTTCATCTATTCTTACTTCTTTTAAATCATCATAATTTCCAGTAATACAGGTATATACACAAATCTTCTCCATTTTATCTCCCTATTGAATAATAATTAATTTTCTTTTCTTTCATAACTTTTGAATCATAACAGTTTCTACCATCATAAACATTGGCATGTCTCATGTATTTTAAATAGTTGTCTACATTATAATCTTTTATTTCTTTCCACTCTGTCATTATTAAAACTGCATCACTATCTTTAATCGCATCATCAATTGTCTTAGCATAATTTAACTTATCACCATAAATAGCTTTTACTTTAGATATTGCAATAGGATCATATACTGTAATAATTGCATCATAATCTAATAACATATCTATATTCACAAGAGAGGGTGCTTCTCTTAGATCATCTGTCATAGGTTTAAAAGATAAGCCTAGTATAGTTACTTTTAAATTTTTTAATGATTCAAAATCTTCTCTTAATTTATCAAAAAGTACTAACTTTTGTTTCTTATTAATTTCAATACAATCTTTTACAAGTTTTAATTCACAATCATTTATTTTACTAAGCCAGTGTAAAGCTTTAGTATCTTTTGGAAAACAACTACCACCATAACCTATTCCTGGTTTTAAAAATAATGAACCTATTCTTTTATCATAACTCATACCTTTAGTAACATCATCG
Organism: Candidatus Onthousia faecipullorum; assembly: GCA_018715925.1. GTDB lineage: Bacteria > Bacillota_I > Bacilli_A > RF39 > UBA660 > Onthousia > Onthousia faecipullorum. Next base: position 19,296 of record DVKQ01000062.1, on the reverse strand, counting down.
ATATTAGCACCTACTTTACCACATAAGTTAGCTATCTCATTGATATATGATATCTTTAAAGCTAAAAAGTCATTTGATGCATATTTAACCATCTCAGCACTTCTTCTATCCATTTCAAGATAAGGAACATTATAAGGTTCTTTAGTTAATGGTTCATATAACTCTCTCATAATACTAAAAGTCTTTTCATCTTCTGCACCCACAACAATTCTACTAGCATATAAAGTATCATGTATTGCAGTTCCTTGTGCTAAAAACTCTGGATTACTGGCAACAGTAAATTTAATATCATCTCTTTTAGAAGAAAAATACTTTTCAATATCATCATTTGTACCAATAGGAACAGTTGACTTAATAACTACTACTAAATCTTTAGATGCATATTTAATAATATTATCACAAACATTATATACATAATCTAAATTAGCACTACCATCTTTTCTTTCTGGAGTACCAACTCCTATTATAATAACATCACTATCAGCATAACAATTATTATCTGTTGTAAAATTCAAATTATCTTTAGATAAAGATAAATATTTATCTAAATCTTTTTCATATATTGGACTTTTACCACTCTTTAGTAAATCTATTTTATTACTATCAACATCTATACAAGTCACTTTATTACCTATATAAGCTAAAACAACACCTGTAATTAATCCTACATAACCAGTTCCTGCTACTACTACTTTCATTATTTATCACCACCATAAAACTCTTTATACCATTTAACAAACTTACTTAACCCTTCTTCTAAAGATGTCTTAGGCACAAATCCTGTTTCTTTAGTTAAATCTGTAATATCAGCATAAGTCTGATAAACATCTCCAGGTTGCATAGGTAAATAAACTTTTTTAGCATCTTTACCTATTTCTTTTTCTAATATTTCAATAAACTTACTAATTTTAACAGGATGATTATTACCTATATTATATATTTTATAAGAAACACCATTTTCATCTTTTAAAGGGACTTTATCTAATAGTTCAATTATTCCTTCTACAATATCATCAATATAAGTAAAATCACGATACATATCACCATTATTAAATACTTTTATCTCTTTATCATCTATAATATTTTTAGTAAAAGAAAAATAAGCCATATCAGGTCTACCATAAGGACCATAAACTGTAAAAAATCTTAAGCCGGTTACTTTTATATCGTATAAATTACTATAAGCATAAGCTAATAACTCATCACTTTTCTTAGTCGCTGCATATAAACTAACTGGTTGATCTACTTTATCATCAGTAGAATATGGTACTTTCTTATTTTTACCATAAACAGAACTAGATGATGCAAACAATAAATGCTTAACAGGATAATTTCTGCAACACTCTAATATATTATAAAAACCTATAATATTAGAGACAATATAAGAATCCGGATAATCTATACTATATCTAACACCGGCTTGAGCAGCCAAATTAATTACTATATCAAAGTTGTTTTCCTTAAAAATATTTTCTAATTCCTCTTTATTATATATATCTATCTTTCTGAAAGAAAAACTACTGTTTTTCTCTAATATTCTAAGACGTTCCTCTTTTAATTTAATATCATAATAATCATTTAAGTTATCAATTGCCATAACTTCATAATTTAAATCTAATAATCGTTTAGTTAAATGAAAACCAATAAAACCGGCTCCACCAGTAACTAATATTTTTTCCATAAACAAATCCTTCCTCAATAAATACTATACAAACAACTATATTCTAACACATTTTTATAAATTAAAAAATAACTTGTCTAAACTTTCACAAGTTATTATAGCAATTATACTATTCCAAAAACATTTTCCTAGTCACAAAATTAAATATCATAACTATAGATGTAGCGATTATTTTAGCAAGTAGATAATATATACTTAAGAAGTCTACACTAATCCACATAATTAAATCATTTAATAAAAGCCCAATTACACTAAATACAATAAAAATGATAAATTGTTTTTTAGCATCTTTTTCTTTATTAACATCAAATACCCATTTAACACTTGCAATATAGTTATATATAACAGAAATACAAAATGACAAAGTATTAGAAACAAGTATTGGAAAATGACAAAATTCTCTAAATATATAAAGAAAAACAAAATCAATAACTGTCGCTATTCCACCAACGATAGCAAATTTAAAAATCTGGATAAGTAAATTTTCATGTTTTTTTGAAAGTTTTATATGAAACTTTTTTAACATATTTCTAACAAATTTATCCATAATCACTTACTATCCTCTTTTACATTATTATTAATCTCTGCTTTTACATAAAACTTATTTATAAACTTTGCAATAGCCTCTGGCCAAAATTTTTTTAGCATTTCTAAATCTTCTTTAGTCCTAGTATGTTCATTTATTATTTCAGTAGTAGTAGACTCTTCATGTATTCTATGACCCATGTATTTTTTTGGTATATAAATAAATCTACCTTTAAGTTTTGATAATTTCTCCCAAGCAAGCCAATCTATATTGGATTTCATATCACTTTTAAACTTATCTTTAGGAACATTTTTAGTAACAAACGTAACTGCAGGACAACATATTGCACATCCAAATCTCAACGCTCCTCGTTTAAAGAATTTATATTTATTTAAAGCTTTAAATCGCAAAGGAAATAACAAGATTCTTTTAATTTTAAGATTTAAATTAGTCATTTCCTTAACTTCATTCTTTACTTCAAAATAATCAGTAAATATTATAATAGAATCTTTACACTTATCATAAGCATTAATAACTGATTCGGCATAATTATATTCATAAATATCATCTTGATGAGCGATAGTAACTAAATCTGCTTTAACACAATTAGAAGCGAAATCAAAATCATACCCTATTCCTTTAGATTCTTTATTCTTAATAACTTTTAATTTATATTTTTTTGCCATATTACTTATATAATCATTAGGAGTTGAAGTAGCAATTACAACATTTGTCTTTATACTTTGATTCAAAACTGATTTAATGCAAAATTCTAATTTATCTGACTCTTTATAGGCCAAAACCACAAATACATGCTTCATAATACTATTTTTCTACACTATCCTAAAAGTTTAGTATATACTTCCTTTCTTAAAATTCTAATTGACCTTCATAAGATTATCTATAAAATTAACAAGCTTTCCATCTATAGACCTAACTGTTTTAATTTTATAAATAAGTTTAAAAATCAATCTTCTAACTATCTCTATTAATATACAAACGACAAATATAATGATAGTAAATAATATAATTTTAATAATAATAATTTTTCCAGACTCTATATCTACACTTAAGTTAAGCCAATTATAAAGATTATTTTTTATAACATCTGTTTCATGAATAATATAAACTCCCAATACTAAAGAGGCAATATAATTAATAAATCTATTAGTAAATTTAAAAGTTCCAAAAAGCATAAATAAACTTATAGATTGAATAATTACTAAAGGATTACTATAGTAATATTTATATACAACTAAACTATTACCTATATAATTTAAAATATTACTATCTAATTGAGTTAAGTAATTAGCAAAATAATATAACATTACATTAGATAACCAAGAAACTATAAAAATACTAAGATAGATTAATTGTTTTTGGCTTTTGTTAAACCGATTTAAAAATTCACTATTCAAATTGTATTTTCTAATGTAAGCTCCAACAAAATATAGTGTAACATATTGATATACTGTAAAACCATTGGTATTAAATGTTAAACCACTAGATAAAAATTGAAAAATTGAAAAACAAAGCAGTAAAACTATTATTAATTTTTTTAATGTAACTCTATCAACATTTGCTATAAACCTATTAAGAAATGGACTTAATAAATAAACGATTATATAGCACTGAATATACCATAAAGCACTAAAATTATAAAACAATATGCTTTTTAAATAATCAATATTAGTATATTCTACTATTCCTGTTATATAAAAAAACGTATTTATAACAAAATTATAGAATCCAATCTCTAATAGTAAAGATAAAAGCTTCCTTAATTTAAACTTTGACTTACTTTGATAATACCCTGTTATAATCATAAATACACTAACATGAAAAATTGATAAAAGTAACAATAAATTTATAAAGAAATTAGTTGCACCTATAGAATTAACTTCAAGTCCACTATGGGTAATAACATGCCATACTATAATAAAGAACATAGAAATTATACGAAGTAACTCATAATTTGACTCTCTTATTTTCATAATATTGCCCCCCAAAATTTAATTTCAAGACAATATAAAGTCCGTTGCATCTTTAAAATCTTTTTTACTAACAAACTTTTTACTATCCTTATTTAGAAGTATACCACAAATTGGCGAATTCATGCAAATAGCAAGATCTCTTTCATTATCACCAATAGCAAAAGACTTATCTAAATCTATATTATATTCATCTATTGCCTGATAAAACAAACCTAATTTAGGCTTTCTACAATTACAACCATCTAAATCAGTATGGGGACAATAATAAACTTTAGTAATATTTACTCCCTTATCTTTTAGTTGTTTTAGCATATAATTATTAAATTCATTATATTCATCTAATGTAAAATACCTTCTTCCAATACCAGATTGGTTAGTAATAATAATTAAAAGATAACCAGCTTCACTTAATCTTTTTAATGATGAAATAACACCTGGCAAAAACTTTAATTTATCTTTCTCATAAACATATCCAAAGTCATAATTAATAGTACCATCTCTATCTAAAAACACTGCTTTATTTTTTTTCATATACTTTTAAAATTCTTTCTATAATTTTCGTAGTGGATAAATTCTTTTTTAGTTCAATGAACTTTAATTCACCACCGTATGAGTCTATAATTTTCTTCTCAGGTATCTCCTTACCTTTCCAATCATCACCTTTAACACAAATATCTGGTTGAATTAAACTAATTAATTTTTCTGGAGTCTTATCATCCATTAAAACAACATAGTCTATAACTTCTAAAGAACAAAGCATTTTTATTCTATCTTTTTCAGATATTATAGGTCTTAAATCTCCTTTATTATCTTTAACAGATTTATCACTATTAACTGCGACTATTAATATATCTCCCATTTTTTTTGCTTGTTCAAATGATGAAATATGTCCTGCATGTAATAAATCAAAACAACCATTTGTAAAAACTATTTTTTTATCTTTTTGTTTAAATTCTTCCGCAACATTTCTAATAGTAGAAACATCTAATAATTTAAAATTAGTATCATCTAGCTCTTTAGAAATTAACTCATCCATAGTCAAAGTACTAGTACCAAACTTAGAAATAACAACAGATGCTGCTAAATTAGCAAGTACACATGTCTCATCAATATCGAATTTAAGAGCCTGTAATATTCCTATTGTTGATATAACGGTATCTCCTGCTCCAGATACATCAATAACTTCTTTTGCTTTAGCAGGAAAATCTTTCTTAGTATCGTTTTCTATTAGACTTAAACCTTTTTCAGATCTAGTAACAATCAAATATTTTAAATTTAAAGCTTTAGCAAGTTTAACTCCTTCTTTAAGAATATCTTCTTCACTCTTAACAGGAACTTTCACTGCTTCCATAAACTCTTTCATGTTTGGTGTACATAAAGTAGCACCTCTATATTTACTATAGTCATTTCCCTTAGGGTCAACTATAACAGGAATATTTTTTTTCTTAGCATTATCAATAATTAAACTAGCATATTCTTTATTTACTGCTCCTTTAGCATAATCAGATATAATAATAGCATTAATATCTTCTAAAATGTTTGCCATATTATCTTTTAAATAAAGATAATATGAACTAGGTAAATCTTTAACTTCTTCTTCATCAATACGCATAAACTGATGAGTCTTAGAAACAACTCTTATCTTTTGAATAGTTTTAATCTCTGGATATTGTTTAAAAAAAGTAGTATCAACTTCTTTATCTAAAAAAGTATTATAAATAAAGTTACCCGCTTCATCATATCCAGTACAACCAAGAGCCCTAACTTTTGCACCTAATGAAATTAAGTTATTTATAACATTCCCTGCTCCTCCAAGTTTAACTTGGCTCTTTTCATAGTTAATAACAGGAACAGGAGCCTCAGGAGAAATTCTTTTAACACTACCAAAAATATATTTATCTACGATATAATCTCCAAATACTAAAATCTTAACATCTTTAACTTTTTCTAATTTTTCTATATCCATACGTCTTTTCCTTTCTAAATATATTAATTATTTCCATCAAGTAATTTCTCAATCTTTTTAAAAGCATAATTAACTGTAATTTCATTAAGACATGGCCATGTTTTATCATCTTTATTTAAATATGGACATCTATTATTACAATTTTTACATTTTTTATCTTTTACAATAACACATGGTCTTTTATATTTCTCTTTATTAGGAAAATCATATAAAGCATATCTATCATAAGTATAAGCACCTGCAATAAGAGCACAGTTCACTTCTTCAATAACCGCGATATGATAAGCACTTGTATCATTAGTAATAACTAACTTTGCTTTCTTAATTATATCTATATAATCATTTAAACTAGTTTTTAAAACTAAGTTTAAATAAGGAATAGAAGAATCAAGTTGTTCTACTAACTCATTTATCGCTTCTAAATCAGTTTGTGTCCCTACTAATACTAATGTCATATTAGTCTTTTGATAAACTTTTTTCGCAAGTTCTGCAAAACGATTAATAGGCCATCTTTTAAGCCCAATACTAGCACTAGGAAAGATTATAAAATAATCTTTTGGAAGCTCTAACTTTGTAGGAGTTGTCTTTAGCTTTTGAAATCCTAATGGTATTTTATTCTCTTTACCTGCTAACTTATTAAAGAAAATATTATAATACTCAAGAAGTGAAACATCCTTCTTATCAAGTTCTATAATTCTATTATATATTTTCTTGATCTTTCTTTTACTAATATAAACTTTAGAATTATTATCTATATAACCAATCTTTTTATTACCAACAGCAAATCTTGTATATAAAACATTAGTAGTATATTCAAATATACCAACAGGATCAATTATAATATCATAATAATTCTCTCTAATAATCTTAAAATTTTTAATTCTTTCTTTCAAATTAACTGTAGCCTTATTACAATCTATAGCAATTATCTTATCAAAAATATCATCCTTATCATATAATTTATCTATACCTTTTTGACAGATAAGAGTAATATCATATTTATTTTTAGGATATATTTTTCTAAGATAGATAAGAGAACATCTAAAAATAACTCCATCACCAAATGCTAAATTATATATTATTAAGACTTTCTTTTTTTTAGAATGCTTATACTTAGGCTTTTTAATAAATAAAGATAATACTGCATCACTATAATACATCAAAGCCTTCATTTTTCTAAATAAAGAATATTTTTGTGTTAAATTAGTTAATTTACTGAATAAAGATGGAATATAAGTTTTATTGTTTTTCATAATAATCTTTTAAACTTCTTTCTACTATTTCACAAATAATATGTATTGACATAATATGATGCTCTTGAACTCTAGCAGTATCTTTATAGTTAAATACTAAGCAAACATCACAAATATCTTTCATAAGTCCTCCATCTTTACCTACTAACCCTAAAACAGTCATTCCTTTATTTTTGGCTTCCTTAATCGCTTCTATAATATTTTTAGAATTTCCACTAGTAGAAATACCAATAAAAACATCATTTTTATTTCCTAAAGCCTCTACTTGTCTTGAAAAAACTTTATCATAACCATAATCATTAGCAACAGCAGTTAAAATTGAAGTATCAGTTGTTAAAGCAATAGCAGGATAACCACTTCTTTCTAATACAAACCTTCCTACAATTTCTGCTGCAAAATGTTGAGCATCAGCAGCGCTACCACCATTTCCTGCAATTAAAATCTTACCATCATTTTCTAAAGATTTAATTATGATATTAGACATATCTATAATTTTATCTTCAAAATCATTTTTAGATAGCACCTCTATATTTTCTTTTTCCTCTTCTAATACTCTTCTTATTACTTCCTTCATTATCTGTACCTCCATTAATATAATTTTTATAAAATAAATAAGAACTACAAAACTGTATAATCATAGAAATTGCATAAGTAAGTGAAGCTCCCATTATAGAAAACTTATTTATAAGTAACACTGCTATTATAGTTGTTAAAATACAATTAGCAATATATATATATACTTGAATATAATTCTTTTTAATAATAGTTAAGCCAGATGATATAACAGCAATCAAAGCTACAAAAATAGAGCCAAATATAATTACCAATAATTCTATCTTATAAGCTGACAAATCTATTCCATAAACTAAGTTTAACAAAGATATACCAATAATTGCAACTATAAATTCACAAACTATACCTAAAATAAAAATTATTGCTATTATTTTAAATATTGATTTATCATATTCTTTATACTTTTTATCTTTATATAAATTAGTTAATGGAACGATATAAGGATTTAAAATATATTGAGCACATAAACTTAAAACAGTACCAGGCATTAAAATAATTCCATATATATTTTGAATGCTTGCACTATCAAATATATCTAATATATATTTTGAGGCATTAACTAAATATATATTTAAAAATGTAAAGATAAAAACTGGAAAACTTGCCTTTAATATTGCAAAAGCATTTTTTAATTTATATGATTTTTCTATGTATTTTTTTGTATTATGTAAATCATATATTAAAAATATTATTATATTCACTAAAACAATAGAAACACAAGAAATTATTAAATTCTTTGTAAAGTAATCAACTAATATAAATACTATAAGTCCAACTATTCCTTTTACAAAGAGTGAAAAACCTGCTTTATATAAAAAACCTTCTTTTTGTAAAATACCCAAAAACACATCTGCAAAAGCTTCTATTAATCGATATAGACATAATAAAATTATTATACTTGTTTTAAAATAATCATATCTAAATATTAATAATGAAATAATAGTTACTAATAACATTGCAGTACAACTAAAAGCTCTACTACAGATATACTCTTTATTAGTATATTTATTAGAAGTATCAGAAACTTGATATGTTCTTGTATAGAAAATACCAATCATATAAAATAAACAGATTAGCGAATAAGCATAAGTAAAAACTCCACCACTTTCACTACCATTTATTCTATTTACAACAATTAAAAAGAAAAAAGAATTAAATGAATTGATTGTTAACCCTAAAAGATTCCAAATAAAGTCTTTATTTTTATTACTCTTCATTACATCACCTCATTTACTTCTATTTCTTTTTTTCTAGTTCAGCTTTAAGAATAGAAAGCTCTTGAATTAAAAGTGTAGTTTTCTTTTTTTGACCTGCCATCATAACAGTTAAGATAATTGTTACAAATATTAAGACTGTTATAAATATACATAACACCATATTAGATAAAAGTTCAAAACCTAACATTTTAGCTAAATTTTCCATTAAATCAGGAATAATTGAAGTTATAAAAATGATAATAACAGCAAAAAGCCATACTAAAGCATATTTAACAGGGATTCTTCCTTTTCTTAATAATTGGAAGACAAAGAAAAATAAAACAAGAGCAAAAATAACAACAGTTATAATTAATTTATCATTCATTACTTATACCTCCTAGTACTAGCAACTATAATAGACAAACAAACATTAAGCATATAATAGGCATTTTTCCAAGCATGAATAGAAGAAACACCACCCTGTCTTTCATTCATATTAACACCTACTTCTTTTATTCTATAGCCTCTTTTAACAAGTTCAACAGTTGTTATTGGTTCAGGATACTCTAATGGATAAGAAATTGCAAATAGATTAATTATTTCTTTATTACAGGCTCTAAATCCACTAGTAGTATCATAGACCTTAACTCTAGCAAACAGATGAATAAATGAAGAAATAATCCTAATACCAATTCTTCTACTAAAAGAAGTCTTAAAAGCACTAGTATTATCAATAAAACGACTACCTATAACAAAATCTGCTTTATTTTTTAAAATTGGATCTATTAGTTTAGAAACATAGTTAATATCATGTTGTCCATCTCCATCAAACTGAATAGCTATATCATAATTATTATAAAAAGCATATTTATAACCTGTTTGAACCGCTCCTCCAATCCCCAAATTATGTATTAAATCAATATGAGGAATTTTTTCTTTATCTAAAATTTCTCCAGTCTTATCTTTAGAGCCATCATTTATAACAATAACATCATAATTAATTTTATTATTTTTATTAAACTCTTTTATAGAATTATATATCATCGAAATATTATCCTCTTCATTATAAGCTGGAATAATTAATAAGATTTTTTTTTGTAAATTTTTCATTATATGTACTCCATTTCTATATAAAATTAGCTATTGCAACTTACAGAATAAATTTTCATTGAATATTTATCATATATATTATTAAATGTTACCTGATTATTATCATAGCTATTAAGATTATCTTCCGTAACTAAATAATCAATTCCTAATAAGCAAACATCACTAGAATTTAAGTCTAGATTAAGTTGATCTTCATATTTTAAACTAACAGTTGTTTTAGAATTCGTAATATTTATATTAATATGAGCATAACGATTATAAATATTCTCTAATTCGGAAGGTAAATCAAGTTTATCCCACATTTTTAAATTTGGATAAAAATTCGTAGAGTTCAATGTATGAGCTCCATTTGCAACTAAATAATTCTGAACGTATGGTACAGTTTCAACTGTAGCCCAAGTTGCATCTTTATCCTTCTCATTTATCTTTTGCACTTCTTTTGCTATAGGCTTTTCATATACTACATCTAAACCTTTATTTAGTGGGTGAACCCCAATTCCACTAAATACTGTTGCAAGAGTAAGAACTAAAAAGGCAATCTTATTTAATTTTGTATGATTTATTAAAACTAAGAAGATTACAGGTACATATAATAATAAATCAATAATAATAATTGAATTATCAATATAATCAGGATAATGAACTTTTACTACATATATTCCTAACCAAACTAATAAAAAGGCAATTATAAAATTTTGAAATTTAACTGTATATTTAATATTTTTCTCACTATAACGTGATAGGCATACTATTAAAAGAAGCAAACACACAAAACTAGCTACTAGTGAACATCTATTAGGAGTTGAGAATGAAAGAAGACTAATTTTAGCTAAAAATTCTGGTAATTCAACATAATTCCATACTGTTAACAAAATAGCTAAACAAGTTAAAGCTACTAATAAAAAGTCTTTTTTATATTTTTTTCGATTTTGATGCCAATAATATAATCCCATTATAATAGGTACTGGATATAAAGAAATAAATTGAGCCATTTCTGAAGCATTGCTACTTTCTTTATATGTATTAAAAATGGAAGAGAAATAATTAAATAAATTTTGCCAACCATCTCCACCAGTCATAAATCTTTTACCTGGATAAGCAGTATTAGTTATAGTTAAATAAATATCATAAGAATTTAAAAATATTGGAATAATAATTGCACAAATAACAGCGATAGCAACAGTTATTAATAATAGCATTTTCTTTAAATTACAATCTTCTTTATTTTGTTTCATAATCCATATAGCAAGTAATAAAAATAAGAATCCATAAGGAACCTGCCAAGCTGGGTATAAACACATAATATAACAAGCTCCTATAATACCTATTCCTACAGAATATAATATCTCTTTTACTTTATTTTTTTCTTTTAAATAAAAGTTAAATAAAATCATTGCAATTTCACCATAGGCAAGCACATTCCAAAATTCCCACCACTGCACAGCAGGAGAAAAAGTAATTAATAAAGATCCTAGTAATGAATAAAATTTATTCTTTTGAGTTATTATCATTAATAGTTCAAAACTGGCAAAAAATAGTAGGAAATAGCCGAAAAACCAAAAAAAGGAAAAAGCTTGCTCAGTTGGTAAAAATAGAAAACCTAACTGATTTGGAATAGATATAGCAGAAAGAGTTCGTGCTACTATTTTAGGATATAAAGTAACATTATTATCTGTAGCCATTAATATACTGCTTTTCTCATTGAAATCATTATAAACTTGAGATAATAAAGTTGGAGTTGATACCCCCCACTCATCTCCTCGAATAACTCTTTCCTGTCCTAAAATAGGTTTAGATGATTCAATGTTGTATTCTGGTTCAATAATTTGATTATAAATTGAAATTGAAGAACCATGATAGCCCATAATTACTAAAAGAGCAAATAAACAAATACCTAATATATATCTTTTTTTATAAATAAACTCTAATTCTTTTTTTCTGTCAAATACAAGGAAAGAAAAAGCAAAAATTAAGACTAAAAATAATAATAGAAAGCGATCAAAAGAAAAAGCTTCATTATAGAAAATAAATTTTTCTACTAAAATTGGAAAAATAATAGCTAATGAACTAAAAATAAATGCTTTTTTCTGTTTGCTCATTTCATCTCACCTTTAATACCTCTCTTATAATCTTTATATCCTTTATAAATTGCTTTTATCTTATTCCATTTATTGTCTTCAAATAAAATAATTTTTAATAATTCTTTCTTAGTTCTGCCTAATTCGATACTACAGTAATCAAGAAAATCCTCATTATATAGATCATACAAATAATGTCTATTTCTTGTTATATAATAACGTCTAATAGCACTATGGTTTGTTACATATACTGTCTTACCTAGAAAGTTATATTCATTAATATAGCCTAAATTGTGATTAAGTTCTGCCTCATTATACTGAATAATATCATATTTATGTTTCTTTATATTTAAACAAAACTCAAAATCAACGGCATCAATAAATAACCAATCTTTAAAACCACCCACTTTTTTATATGCATCTAAATTTATAATATTGCCAGAAGTCATAACTACTAGTGGATAATCAATTCCTTTAAGTTTCTCATCTTTATTTAACCTAGTCCTTTGAAGGGCTGATATAACACCTAGATTATCATACTTTAAATTTAATGCTGAACTCATTATATTATTTGTTTTCAACTCTTTTAAAAAACCAATCATTTTACTTAATGAATCATCTTTAAAGGAACTATCTTGATCCATTGTAAGTAACCATTCAGATTTTTCTTTTATAGCCTCTTTAGCACCAACATTAAGAGCATAGGCAATACCTTTATTTCCGTGATTTGAAATATATTTTATTTTTTTACCCTTATAATATTTAGCATTATCATTAGGTTCAGGACTATTATCAACAACATAAAGAATATCTAGATTATTAATATAAGAATCTATATTCTTTTTTACATTTTCATCTGGATTGTACAAAACTACTACACCTGCTATTTTCATCATTTCACCTCATAACTTTTTTCACAACTTTTTTAACAACATTTGGAACCTTTATTTTAGAAACAAATTTCCATTTTAAGGAATTTAAAATCCAAGCTGTTTCAGCATTATTAACAGATTCTTTAACTTGATAATTTTCACTAATAATAGTTTTTAAATAATTTGCATTATTTTCATTAATATTTATTTTGTCTGTTATATTATAAATTTCTCTATAATCATCAGCCATTTCTTTAACATTTTTAATTTTATAATTCTTTATATTTTTTATAATCTTTTGATATTCGTTTCTGTCATTAAAAATATCTTCTATTTTCTTCAAAATCTCATCAGTATTACTATCTAATTTAATTATATATCCACACTTAGAATCTTTCAATCTTTGAGCTACAGCACCAACATCAAAACTCAAAACAGGAACTCCACTAGCTATTTCTTCTGTAAGAGTATATGAATATGTTTCAGCCCAAATAGAAAATGAACAAACTAAATTAATATTGTTTTCAGCTAATAATTTTGGTAATTCTTCTCTTTTATACTTGCCATGATAGATATAGTTTTTTCTATTATGTTCTAATTCTTCAAACTCCGTTGTTCCAAACAAATGAAATACTATTTTTTTATCTGTTGATTTATTAAGCAAATCTAATAAAATTTTTCCACCTTTATGAACACTCATTACCCCAACAAAAGCAACATTATATGTATCTTTATCATCTATAGAACTTAAATAATCAGTCTTTTCAATATTTATTCCGTGTTCTATAACCTCAATGTTAATATCACTATATACACTATTTATTTCTTCTTTAGTACTAACAGATGGAACAACTATTTTAGCAAATTTTTTCAAAAATTCATTCCACTGTCTATGCCATAATGGAATTACATCGTTTTTTAACCCTGTCTTATAAACCAAGCATTCTTTACAATTTTTTTCTTCTAATCGAGGACAATATTTTTCCATTTTATATAACATGTTAATGGATGGACATAAACAATAGAAATCATGCAAAGTAATCATTCTTTTTATTTTATATTGATCTGCAACATCAATTACATCAAAGAAATGACCTATCATATGATGAATATGAATAAAGTTAATACGAAAACCAATAATAATATCTTCTATCATTTTTTTATACTCACTATTATAATATCCAAACAAATTACAATTTTCTACTGCTGAAAATTTTGTAACTTTCTCTTTATCTTTAAAATATGAAGTCAACATATATATACCATTAGCAGGAGCCAAAACATGGAAATTATACTCATTACGCATTGAATTAATTAAATCTAAAACATGTAAAGTAGTGCCACCCACATTATTGTTTACATCGGTCCAATCATGAATTAATATCAAAATATTCTTTCTATTATGAAGTTCTATTTGATAGTCTATATTTTCACAAATCATCTTAATTGGAAAATTTTCACACCATAGCTCTATTCTTCTAGAATAAATAGGATACCTATCATGCAATTTTTTTAAATTTGTCTTTATCAATTCCTCTCTTTTTTCTGAAAAAGATTGTTTTTCTTTATGATAAATAATAGTATTATCACAAAGAATATTTTTATATCCATAATCTAAACATCTAAATGAAAAGTCGTTCTCTTCACCATATCCTTTACCAAATGTTTCTTCATCAAAATAACCGACTAAATCTAACACTTCTCGTTTTATAAACATACAAAAACCATGTGCTGTTGGTAATTGAAAGTTTTTATTATAGGCACTTAATTCTATCAAATTACTATATTCGTTTAATGTCATATTATCAGGCAATTCATTCGCTTGTAATCCATTAGGAACAGAAACTAAAGTGGCATTATTAGATAATGGTGTTACAGTAGCAATCATCTTTTCACTATATGCACATTTAATAATTTTATCTAACCAAAGTGGTGTTACTTCAGTATCGCTATTTAATAAAATAACATCATGTTTAGACAATTTCATTCCTTTATTAACAGAACCTACAAATCCTAAGTTCTCTTTATTTTCAATTACTTTAATAAAGCTATATTTTTTTTGGTATTTCTTTAATAGTGGTAATATTCTATTATCAGTGCTTTTATCATCAATTAAATACAGTATATTACCATCAAAAGTAGTATTTTTTATTACTGAATCAATACACTCAATTACACAATCATAAGCATTGTATATAGGAATTATAATATCACATTTATTCATATTAAACCTCCTCTGCAAAGCCTTTTTCAAGTTTTCTAAATATTAAGATACCAATAAATAAAATTAATAAGCTTAAAATAAATACGACAAACAAGGAAAGAAAGTCCGGTAATGTTTTATAGAAAAATATATCTCTATAAGCTGTTATTATTACTGACAACGGGTTTAATTTAAAGATAAAATTAATTGGCGTATTAACAAATATTTCAGGTGAATAAAGAATAGGTGTAGCATAAAACAACATATTAACTAAAAAGTTAATTATATATTCAGCATCACGGATATAAACATTTATAGAACTAGTTATTAATAAAATTCCTAAAGATAAAATGTATTGAATAATAATTATAATAGGAATAAATATTAAATTTATACTAAAACCTATACCACTTAATAGTAAGAATATAACAATAATAATACATGATATTAGAAAATTAACTAACCCACTAGTTACTACAGAAATCGGTAGTATTTCTCTAGGAAAATAAACTTTCTTAATAATTCCTGCATTAGCTAATATACAAGATGTTCCTTGAGAAATAGAAGTTACAAACCATGTCCATGGAAGTATTCCAATAATAAGAAAAACAACATAATTTTCCTGAGTGTTCTTCATTATAAAAGGAAAAACTAAGGCATAAACTAAAACCTGCAATAAAGGATTGACAAAAGACCAAAGCACTCCTAAAAATGAACCTTTATATTTACCTCTTATTTCTTTTTGTACATTACTTTTTAATAATTGTCTATATTGATATAAATTTTTCAACATATAAAACACCTACCCACATTTTTTTAAATACTCATCTATCACTTTGGATGTATCACCATCCATTTTCACTTTACCTTCATATAACCATATTGCTCTATCACAAAGTTTTTTTACTGAGTCTAAACTATGACTAACAATTACAATAGTTTTTTTATCATCTTTTAACTGTTGTAACTTTTTAAAGCATTTTTCTTGAAAGTGTTGATCTCCAACTGCTAATATCTCATCAATCAATAAAATATCTGCATCAACATTAATTGCAATAGAAAATGCTAAACGCATATACATTCCAGAAGAGTAAGTCCTAACAGGGCTATCAATAAATTCCTCTAACTCAGAAAACTCTATAATCCTATCAACTCTCTTATCAATTTCTGCTGCAGTTAAACCAAAAATAGAAGAATTAAAATAAATATTCTCTCTACCAGTAAAATCAGGATGAAAACCAGCGCCAAGCTCCAATAAAGAAGTTAATTTACCATTAACTGTAATTTTGCCAAGAGTAGGATAAATTATTTTAGTCATTAATTTTAATAATGTTGATTTACCACTACCGTTTGTTCCTATTAAGGCAACAGTATCTCCTTTTTTTATTTCAATATTTATATTATCTAAAACTATTCTAGTATCTGCCTTTTTTCTATTCCAAAACACTAATCTCTCTTTTAAAGTATTGGGTTTATCATAAAACAATTTAAATGATTTGGTCATATTTTCTACTTTAATAGCAATATTACTACTTTTCATTTACTCCACCTTCTCTTTCAAATTTCTTAATGTAACAATTTGTTTTTCAATTTATAAGTAACAGTTCAAGATTATCATACTTTACTAAAAAATTTATTATCAAAAACTTTCAAAAAAAGCAATTAATTACTATTCTTTTTAAATTTTTTTATATATTCTTTTAAAAAAAATAAGCAAAATACAAAATCTAAATTAAAACCATAAACATTTTATTCTATTTTTAAATTTAATTGTGATACCCATTCAAATGACATATTATAATCATTAGCAATAGAACGAACAATTAAATCATTACATTTACCAAATATGTAGGTACAAACAGACATATAATTTCTCATTTTTATTCCTCTTTCTCAAAACAATTATATCAAATATAATTAAAGAAGTAAAATATGGATATTAAAATTTCGCAAATAAAGACAAATAGAATAACAAAATCTACTTGTCTTTATAAGTTACAAATCAATATTGCTTATATATTTCGTTTAAATCAACATTACCACTAATACCTGGGACACTTCCTGTAGAAGTATATTGCCACATTTGATAAGCACCATTATAAGAAGGTACGGAAACACCATAATGGGCAACCCAAACTTCATAATTTGCTAATCTATTCATGTCAAGTTGATCTACAAGGAAACTTGAACTAGCATATATCATTGGAGTATAGCCAGCATTTTTAACGGTTTCAAGAAATGCGATAGCAATATTAGTTCTTTGTTCTTTTGATAAACCATCAGCTCTACCACATCTAACTCCATTAATTTTACAACCAGAAAATTCTGAATCAAAAACAATTGGCATTGCAAAAGTATTTTTTCCACCTGCCACATTTACCATATTTATTACAAGATTGGCTTCTTCAATTGCTTCCTGTTCATTTATTGCTTGTGAAAAAACATAGGCCCCTACTTTCATACCTGCCGAAGTAGCCCCCCTTACATTATTATAAAAATCTTCATCTGCTAATAGATTTCCATCTATTCCTTGACTATTAATACCATAGCCTCTAACTCCGGCTCTAATCATTGCATAGCTATAACCATTATTTTTAACAGAATTCCAATCTACTATTGTATTGTGTGATGATACATCAATTCCAAAAAACTTATTCTTATAAACAAATATTTCTTTAGAAGTACTATCTATAAGTTCATTTAATTTTGTATAAAGTTTTATATTAATTACATGTTTACCTTCACCAAAATTAGATAAATCAACATCTCCTTCAAATCCTGGTAATGGATTTATTTCTATACCACCATATTTATCCCCATAAGCCTCTATAACGTCTGAACGTTCTGTTCTTATAATATTTGTAGAAGTTTCATAATCATCTATATAAACTTTAATATAAGAGCCATCTAACTCTGACATACCCCAACCAATAACTTTAACTGAATTATTAAAATTACTAGAAATTGGTGAATCTAAATATACCATTCCGTCATACTTCTTTATATAAAATTCACTTGATACAGTCGTAACTATTTCATCCGACTCACTAGAAATATACTTAACCGTAAATTTATGTAACCCATCTTTCATATTACCTGAGTCAAAAGTAGCGCGATAGCCTGGTAACTTATTAGTTTCTCTTCCTCCATATCCTTCTATTGCATTTAGGACATCTTCTCTTTCATATCTTTCAATAGAACTATCATCTATTTTGGTATCATCTATATATAATTCTAATTTTCCATTGGCATCTTCACTCATTATCCAACCTTGAATATCAATAGATGTTTTTTTAGTCTGTGAATCCATAGGTGAATCTATTTCTATTTTAGTAGCAAATTTCTTTGTAAGTATAGTTTTAGAATAACTGTATAATATTTCATTAGTACTAGGGGTAATAACTTCTATTGATACGTTATGTCTACCTTCTGTTAGACTGTTGATATCAATAGTACTTTCAAATCCAGGTGTTTTATTTTTTTCTCTTCCCCCATATCCTTCTATTGCATTTAGGACATCTTCTCTTTCTACTCTTTTTATTAAATCATCTTCTATTTCTTTTCCATCTATTAATATTCTTACTTTATGATTTTCATCTTCACTCATTACCCATCCTCTAATATATATATCTTCTTTATATACATAATCAGATGGGAAGTTATCTAGATCAACTTTTGTATCATATTTATGGACTTCAAACTGTGTCGATAACTCACTTATTGTTTTGCCACCTTCTGAAACTAATTTTACTGTTATTGTATGACTTCCATCTTTTAATCCACTTGTATCTATTGTTCCTTTAAATCCTGGCTTCTTATTTGTTTGCCTTCCCCCATAACCACT
>DVKQ01000001.1 GCA_018715925.1 Candidatus Onthousia faecipullorum | reverse complement strand
ATACCATTTAAGTTTTCTACAAGTATATAAGAAATATAAAAAGGGATTAGAACTTACTAAATTAGAGAAAGAAATGTTAATACTAAGATTAAGAAAAATAGAAGAAATAGATGCGTTAGCGAAAGGAGATGTTGAGTTAATGGAAGTTGCTAACGAATTAAAGAGATTAAGTTTAGATATTAATACAGTAGGACTATATGATGCAGCGGAAGAGAATGAAAAAATGATGAATAGTCTTAAAGCAGAAGGAGAGAGGGATGGCATTAAAAAAGGTGCTAATAATGAGAAAAAATCTATTGCAAAGAATCTTCTTAAAGATGGATTACCTATTCCTAAAATATCTGAATATACAGGTTTATCTCAAAAGCAAATAACAATGCTGATGTAAGGAGATGTTGAGTTAATGGAAGTTGCTAATGAATTAAAGAGATTAAGTTTAGATATTAATACAGTAGGACTATATGATGAAGCGGAAGAGAATGAAAAAATGATGAATAGTCTTGAAGCAGAAGGAGAGAGGGATGGCATTAAAAAAGGTACTAATAATGAGAAAAAATCTATTGCTAAGAATCTCCTAGAAATAGGAATACCTAAAGAAAGTATAATGCAAGCGACGGGGCTTTCTAAAAAGCAAATAGCAAGGCTTATGTAAATTAAGATAATTACCTCTTTTTATTTTTAACATACAATATAGTGGTGTTATGTATGGAAATAGATTATGAAGAGATTAAATATTTAGAGAACCCTAATATAATTGATATTAGAGAACATTACTTATATGAAAGAGGCCATCTTAAAGGATCTATTAATATTCCTTTAAGAGTCTTAAGAACTATGCCTGATAAATATTTATCATTTGATAAAACATACTATCTAATATGTGAAACTGGTTTTAATAGTAAAAGATTATCTACTATCCTAAATAATAAAGGCTATCACACTTACAGTATTAAATCTGGTTATGAAAAATAATCCTTGACGAAACTTTGTTCAACATATATATTATATATAGGAGGATTTATATATGGATTACTTAATTATAGGATTACTTGTATTAATAATAATATTAATAGTTATATCACTTATGAAAAATATTAATGAAGCTAAAATAACAGATAGACTTAATAATTTAGAGATTACTACTATTAAAGAATTAAATGAATTTAAAGATAATTTAACTAAAAACTTAACAGATGATTTTACTAAATTAAATGAAGGTTTAGAGAGAAGATTACTTGCTATCAATGAAACTGTTAATGATAGAATTAATCAAAATTTTGAAAAGACTAATAAAACATTTACATCTGTAATAGAACGTCTTAGTAAAATAGATGAAGCTCAAAAGAAGATAGATACACTATCTACTGATATTATCTCATTACAAAGTATTTTAACAGATAAAAAGACAAGAGGAATTTATGGAGAAGTTAACTTAAAACATATATTAGTAAATATCTTTGGAGAAGGGAACGATTCTATTTATAGATTACAATATACGCTACCTAATGGTACAATCGCAGACTCTGTTTTATTCGCTCCTGATCCTCTTGGAACTATTGTTATAGACTCTAAATTTCCTTTAGAGCATTATCAAATAATGGTTAATAAAGATTTATCTAAAGCAGAAAGAGAAGCTGCTACTAAAGCCTTCAAATTAGATGTTAAAAAGCATATAGATGCTATTAGTGGTAAATATATCATAGATGGAGTTACAAGTGACCAAGCGATTATGTTTTTACCTGCAGAAGCAATATTTGCAGAGATAAATGCTTATCACTCTGATTTAATAGAATATGCTTATAAAAAACGAGTATGGTTAACTAGTCCAACTACTTTAATGTCAACATTAACAGTAATACAAATGATTATTAAAAACATGGAAAAAGATAAATATACATCTATTATTCATGAAGAACTAAATAAATTAAGTCTAGAGTTTGCAAGATATAAAGAACGTTGGGATAAACTATCTCGTAGTATTCAAGCAGTTAATAAAGATGTAGAAAATGTTTCTATTACAACAGATAAAATTAGTAAAAAATTTGAAAGTATTAATAAAGTAGAGTTTAAAGATGCTAAAGAAATAGATACAACTAAAGAGCTTCTTTAAGCTTTTTTTGTATAAAAATAAATTATTTCTGTATACTAAAAATAAATTAGAATAAATTATATTAGGTGATATTATTAAACATATAATTATAGGAGTAATAGGCTTTATTATAACAACTATAGGTTTCTTTTACTTTATAGTTTATTCTAATCTATTTACATTTGGCTATTCATTTAAAGAATACTTAATATTTATGGCATCTAATATAAAAAATTATACATTAATATTAGGTATTATTATTTTACTACTAGCTTTTAGAAAGGGGAAAAAAGAGTGATATATACATATGATATTTTATTGAATTGGACTAAAGAAGATAGACTAAAAGAGTTTTTCGAATGGAACTTAGAAGATGACTTAGAGAATATTAAAAAAATACCTATTATTAGGATAAGTGAAACAATGATGAAAGATTTATTAACATCTAAAATAAAAATAGATGAGAGTTTTCTCTTTAAAATAAAAAGTAAGACAGAAAGTTATTTTCATAATGAAATAGATGTAATAGATTATGCAGTTATTGTAACTACTTTAAAAAAATCTCTAGCTTTAGAACTAGATAGTGAAGGAAATGTTCTTTATAAAAGTAATCTTTTACTAGATGAAGAAGAGGAAGTATTAGATATAGGAGAAGAGTTAGTAATAATGGATATTCCTTATAATATCATAAGTAAAAATAAAAAAGTATCATACTTAACTAGAAAAGAAGAAGAAGAAAAGAAATTCTTAACTAAAGAGATTAAAAAGATAAAAGCAAATAAAGAAGAATCTAAACTAAATTATTTATATAAAGAGTTCTTTACTATAGAATTAAATAGTTTTAATGATAAATTAAATTTAATAGAACAAGAAATATCTAAAGATTATAATTCATTTCATCATAAGTTATATAATCTCTTAAAATTATCAACAATAAAAAAGAAATGATTATTTAAATTTAATAAGATAAATGCTTTTTAGTATAATTATTAAAATACTGTAAATAATATTTTTAGGTGATAGATTATGAAAAGAATATTATTATTGATAATAGCAGTATTTTTAATAACAGGATGTAATGATATGATGAATACTCCAACAAGAAGAGTAGAAGAGTATCTAGGTAAATATCAAATACTTGATAGTACAGTATTAACTGAATTAGATAATGTTGTAGATAATAGTGATTATAGTGATGATTATAAAGAGGAATATAAGGAGTTAATGATTAAACAATATCAGAACTTATCTTATAAAATAAAAAATGAACAGACTGATGGAGATACTGCAACTGTAATAGTAGAGCTAGAAGTATTTGACTATAATAATGCTTTATCTGAAGCGGAAGATTATATAGATGAACATGAAAGCGAGTTTGTTGATGATGAAGATGAGACTAGAGATGAGAAAATAGAGCATTATAAGATTAATGCTATGAAAGAAGTAACAGATAAAGCTAGTTATACTATTAATTTTAGTTTAATTAAAGATAATAAAAAATGGGTATTAGAAAAGATTAGTGATAGTGACTTAGAAAAGATTCATGGTTTATATGAAGATTAAGTTTAATAATCTAGTATTTATATTATAAGTACTAGTTTTTATTTACGAAAATTCGTATCAAAAATATTTCAAAAAGTGTTGACGAACAATTATTCTAATGATAAGATAAATTTAATTAATTATTTATTAGATTGATTGGGTAGAAGAGTTAGATAATCAAATATTGCTTAATAGAAGAAAAGTTTTAGAAGGTAAGGGAAAAATATCTCACGAAGAGGCGATTAAAAAAGCAGAAAAAGAATTTGCTTTATATAGAGAAAGAGAAATGAGAGAGTTACAAAGTGATTTTTATTTAATGATGAAGTCTTTACCAAATAGCTATGAATTTTAATAAAATTAGGTTGGCATGCTGACTATATTATATTAATCTGATAAAATAATGTAGTATAAGAAAGTGATTGAAGTATTGAGGTTAATAAGCCAATGTAAAATGCAAACCAAAGTAAAAAAATTGCTGCTATTTAAACTTTTATTTAGAAAGAAGGTGCAATTTATGAGTGGAAAAATAAGAAATGATAATGAGTCATTACAAGCAACAACTCATGATTTTTTAATATATAGAGATGGAAATAATGATGTTAAAGTTAGTGTAATGTTAATTAATAATGATTTATGGTTAACGCAAGATTTGATTGCTGAGTTATTTGGAACAGCACGAAGTACTATTACAGAACACATCAATAATATATTAAAAGAAGGTGAACTTAAGGAAGAGACTTCCGTCGGAATTTCCGACATAAGTTCTGGCGGAAGAAAACCTAAAATTTATAATTTAGATATGATTATTGCCGTTGGTTATCGTGTTAATTCAAAAAAAGCAACAAATTTTAGAATTTGGGCAACAAAAGTTTTAAGAGAATATATGATTAAAGGGTTTGTTATGTATGATGAAAGATTAAAAAATCCTAATTACATTTTCGG
>DVKQ01000061.1 GCA_018715925.1 Candidatus Onthousia faecipullorum | reverse complement strand
ACATATTCTTTTTCTCCTTCTAGAGTTGTTCTTAAATAAGCATAAGTTATTCCTATTAATAACAATACTATTATTACTAATGCTATTATTATAAATTTCTTATTTTCTTTTAATATTTCTTTCATTTTTCTTACTTCTTTCATAATTACACGTAAAAAAGAATAGAATACTCCTACTCTATTCTTCTTACATTATGAAAGAAAGTAACTAGGTTGCTTACCCTACCATACTGGTAGTTTAAGCACCCCCCAGGTAACTATTTATAAATTTTTCATATTTATTTCTTCTTTCTTTAATCTAACTTTTGTTGTAACTCTTTTAACTTATTTAAGAACTCATTAGTCTTTCTAATCTCTTCGTCAAACTTCTGATAATTAGCAGTATTTTCTAATTCTAATGTAGTATTTTTCTTAACCTGTTCTTCTTCAATACCATATATTGGACTAATAATCGGACTTGGATGATAAGTACTTTTAGATTCTTGATATGCTTTAGGTCTTTCTATTTCTTTTTCTTTACCATTTAAGAAATCATCAATAGAAAGTTTAGGCTTTTCTATCTTAGGTTCTTCCTCTTCTTCTAATACTTCTATTTGTTCTTTTTCTTTTCTATACCTTTCTTCTAATTCTTGAATACTTATAGGTTCATTACCATCATCTTGATACTGTGTTACTTCATTTTGTTCTGTAATAGTTTTACCTTTGGCAATTAATTCATCTAAACTAATGATAGCATTTTCTTCTTGTTCTGTTTCAAACTTAGTAAGTTCAATGTTCAGAGACTTTTCTTCAGTTTCAAGTTTCTTTAATTCTTCTGTAATTCTTGCAAGTTCAGCTTTCGCTTCACTTTCTGTATAAACTTCATCTTTATATTTAATTACTTCTTCTTCATTTTTAGGACTTTCCACTGGTGTAATAATGCTAGGCTCTACTACTTCTACTTTTTCTTCAAACTTATCATTTAACATAATACTATCATTTATATTAACAGGTGTTTCACTTACACTAACAACTACTGGTTCTACTTCAATAGGACTAGATACTGTATTTTCAATAACAACTTCAGGAACAGTTTCTCTTATTATAGGTTCTTCTTTAACAACAGTAGGAGTAACTACAGTTGTATTATTAACTTCTGGAATCTCTATTTTTTCAGTCTTAACCTCTTCTTTTTTAGGTTCTTCTTCAATAGAATTACTTACTGTACTGTTTTCTTCTTTACTTGCTCTTGCAACTTCTTCTACTAATTTATTAAGTTGCATTGTATTATTCTGTAATTTCTTTTTCTCCTCATGTTTTTTCATAAATTCATGAAACCAAAGAATAAAATATACAAATAATATAAGTCCTATAATTGCTAAAACTATTAACACTTCCTTAGTCGCTAAAAATTCTATTATATCATTCATTAATCGACACCTCTTTACTACACTTGATAAAATCAGTTTAGCATAGACTTAAATATTAAAAAAGTAGTTACATAAAATTTTACAAAAAAATTACATTTATTTTACATATAATATTTACAATATTTTACGAACATATTTTTACATATTTTTTAA
The DNA here is from genome assembly GCA_018715925.1 of Candidatus Onthousia faecipullorum. Classification (GTDB taxonomy): domain Bacteria; phylum Bacillota_I; class Bacilli_A; order RF39; family UBA660; genus Onthousia; species Onthousia faecipullorum. The sequence continues at coordinate 5,795 of DVKQ01000061.1, read as the reverse complement.
GTTTTACAGTCATATATTATAATTAGAAGGTGAATATATGAAGAGGGAAACTTTTATAAAATCAACTATTATTTTAATAATTGGAGGCTTCTTAACTAAGGCTTTAGGTATGATTATAAAGATAGTTATGAGTAGATTAATGGGGAGTGAAGGTATTGGTCTATATATGTTAGTCCTACCTACTTTTTCTTTATTAATTGGTCTATGTCAATTTGGTATTCCCACTGCTTTATCAAAACTCATTGCCGAAGACTCTAAAAATAATAAAAGGCTTCTCTTTTCTTTACTTCCTATATCTTTAATAATTAATATTATAATAATTTCTTTTGTTATCGTTATTGCCCCTACTCTTGCTTTTAACTTTTTACATGAAGAACGAGCCCTACTCCCTATACTTGCTATTTGTGTAGTTTTACCTTTAACTAGTACTTCTAGTATTTTAAGAAGCTATTTCTTTGGTAAACAACAAATGCTTCCTCATGTTACATCTAATGTCTTAGAAGATATTATAAGACTTATTTTAATAATTATAGGTGTCCCTATTTTTATAAATAAAGGCTTAGAAGTTGCCGTTACTTTTGTAATATTAACTAATATTATTAGTGAGTTATCTTCTATTTTAGTATTATTTTTCTTCTTACCAAAGAATCTAACGATAAAGAAAAAAGATCTTGCTTTTTCAAAGGGGTATGCTAAAGAAGCGATGAATATAAGTATACCATCCACTGCAAGTAGACTTATTGGTTCTTTTGGTTACTTCTTAGAGCCTATAATATTAACTAATGCTCTAACCTATGTAGGGTATAGTTCTAATTTTATTGTAACTGAGTATGGTGTTATTAGTGGATTTGTTATGCCTCTTTTACTTCTACCATCTTTCTTTACAATGGCGATAAGTCAGGCCCTATTACCTATTATATCAAAGGCAACTAGTAGTAAGCATTATGATTATGCTAAGAAAAAGTTAAAACAAGCGATTGGAATATCTCTTTTAATAGGAGTTCCTGCTTCCCTTCTTCTTGCTATTTTCCCAGAGTTTTTCTTAGGTTTAATTTATAATACTCATGAAGGAGTTGCCTATATGAGATTTCTTGCCCCTATTTGTATTTTACAGTATATACAAGCTCCACTTTCTGCTTGTTTAGATGCCATGGGCTTAACTAAATTAGGACTTAAGGCAACAATTATAGGTACTTTAATCAGAACTATCTTCCTACTTATTTTCTCTTTATTAAAGATTAAACTATGGGGACTTATCTTCTCAACTAGTTTAAATGTAATATTTACAACTCTTTATAACTTATATCAAGTAAAAACTAGTTTAAAAAAATAAAATTCACTTCGCAAAATCAAAAAATTTGTTTTTTGCGAAATGAATACTATCAATATTTCTTTTTAAAGTAATCTTTTCCTAATTGCCATAAATATCTATCAATATCTTTTAAATTATATTCATTAAGGCCATAATAGTTACGAAAACTAATAAGAATATTTTTAAATAAATCATATTTTTTTAAGTCACTTTTTTTAAAATATAAGAAATGGTCTTTATCCCTAAAATATAATAAAACTTTTTCAACATAATAATCATAAATCGGATATATTGTTGGAAAGTGGTGACTACAATATTTAGTTGCAAAAGAATAAAAGTTTTTATCTTTTCCATTTATTTTGACTTTAGCGATATCATTTACTAAAGTAGCATCTCCTTCTTTTAATCTTTTATCAATATTTAATTTTAAAATATGTTTTGCAACAGAAAAAATAGAAAAAATATTTGTACTATAAAAATCATTTAAAGAACTACACTTTATTAAAATATCGTTAATATCATCATTTTTAGGATAAGTTTTAAAAAATAATTTATCTAAACTACTTTCTTGTAAAACATAATTTTCTAAAGAATCCCATTTATTTAAATATTTCTCAACTTCTTTTTGGCAAGGTTTTGGTATACTATTCATAATTAATAATCTCCTTACTTATTGTATAGTGAATTTATTGGTAAGTTTCCCACCCCAACGTGGATTACTATATAAAATTGACTCTACCATTAAGATATCATCTATAATAACTTTCTTATATGTTTGGTCATATCTATTTTTATCATCACCAATCAATTTATGGTTTGTTTCATCTAAATTATCCCAAGTCCATAAATAAATATAATCATGCACTTCATTATCAAAAGAATCACTTTCATAAGTTCTAAAAGGATCTGCATAACCTATTTCTATACTACCATCTTTTAAAGTACATCTTGTCATCATACCATTTATATTTCCTAAATTAGTAGTATTTAATTATTTAACTACCAATATTATAATAACACAGAATAAGTAAGTTTTATTTAATTCTTTTTACTTTATCATTTTCTAACTTTTTTCCCTCTTTATAATTAGCATAGATAAATCTAGCCATTAAAACTCCATACATTAGACTTGTCGCATAAAATTCATTCTTATTATTAAGAGAAATACCATTTTCTACTATACTAACATTATACAAAGTATTAACTGTATAGGCCCCACTTATTAATCCTAAAACTGTACTATTAAACTTTATGTTCTTTATTATACTTTTAATTTTTTTCATTATATCACCTTTTACTTATGGTATAATATATGCCAAAGAGGTGATGACTTTGCGAAAAGTAAAGATTCTAATTGTAGATGATGAAAAAAATATTAGGGAAGTTATTAAAGAATACTCTACTTTAGAAGGTTATGAAGTGATGGAAGCGGATAGTGGTTCTAAAGCTTTAGAATTATTAAATACTAATAAGTTTGATTTAATGATTTTAGATATTATGATGCCTATTATGGATGGCTTTACTCTTCTTAATAGTATTCCTAAAGAAAAAAGAATACCTACTATTATTCTTTCTGCAAGAGATGATGAAATTGATAAACTAGAAGGTTTTGATAGAGGTATAGATGATTATTTATGTAAACCTTTCTCTCCAAGAGAGTTAATGGTTAGAGTAAAAGCGGTATTAAAGAGAACTAAAGGAGATGTTGATAGTTATTACTATGATAAGTTAGTTGTTAATTTCTTAGAACATACTATTAAAATTGATGATAAAGAAGTTAGTGTTACTCCTAAAGAATTTGAGATACTTAAGTACTTTATTAATAATAAAAGAATCGCTATTTCGAGAGAACAATTATTAAATAAAATATGGGGATATGACTTTTATGGCGATGATAGAACTGTTGATACTCATATAAAGATGCTTAGAAATAATTTAGGTAGATATAGAGATTTAATTATTACTGTTAGAGGTATAGGATATAAATTTGATGATGAAAAATAAACTAGCGACTAAGATATTTATATATCTTGCTATCTTTTCTCTATTTATTTTAATATTTCTTTTCTTTTTCCAAGTTATATTTATAAATACTTTCTATGAGTGGACTAAGACTAGAACTATTAAAAATCTATCTAAAGATATTTTAGTTACTGAGAGAGATACTTCTTTATATGATAAACTTGATAGAGTATCTTATAAAGAAAACGTTTGTATTGAACTAACTAATAGTAATGGAGATAACCTTTACTCTAGTAATGGTAGTAATTGCAGACTTAGAAGTAGAACTATTAAAAGAAACTTTATTAATAGTAATAAGGAATCTAAAACATATAATTTAGTTAATAATTTTACTAAAGAAAAAAGTATAATGAGTGCTACTAAATTAAGTAATAATCTTTATATATTTATATCTACTTCTCTAATACCCTTAGACTCTACTATTAATATTATTGAACAACAGTTAATAATTGTAAGTATTGTTGTTCTACTTCTTAGTATAGTAGTTGCATATTTTATATCTAAAAGATTATCTAATCCTATAATTAAGATATCTAAAGCGGCTAAACTAATATCTAAAGGAAAACTTAAGACTAATTTTGATTCTGGTAGTGATATTAAAGAACTTGTAGACTTAACTAATGCTTTAAATGATATGAAAGATGAATTATCTAAGACTGAAGAGTTACAAAGAGATTTAATGGCTAATGTCTCTCATGATTTAAAGACTCCTCTTACGATGATTAAAGCTTATGCTGAGTTAATTTTAGATATTAATATTAATGATAAAGAAAAGTGTAAAAATAATTTAAATATTATTATAGAAGAAGTTAATCGTCTTAATAATTTGGTTAATGATATATTAACTTTAACTAAAGTAGAGTCTAATTTAGATAACTTATCTAAAAGTGAATTTGATTTAATTAATTTAATAAAAAAAATTGTGAAACAACATAATATCTATGTTATTAAAGATGGCTATAGTATAGAATTTATTCATGATAATATAGATAAGTTAGTAATTAATGCAGATAAAAAGAAGATAGAACAAGTAATTTATAATTTACTTAATAATGCTTTAAACTATACTGGTGAAGATAAGAAAGTTATTATTAAAGTAGAAGATGATGATAAAGACTATACTATTATGGTAATAGATAGTGGTAAAGGTATTGATAAGAAAGAAATAGACCATATCTTTGATAGATATTATCGTAGTAAGAAAAATCATAAGAGGTATGTTTATGGTACAGGATTAGGTCTATCTATTGTTAAGAATATTCTTTTATTACATAACTATCCTTATGGAGTAAAATCTATTAAGAATAAAGGAACAACTTTTTATTTCAAAATAAAGAAAGATTCTTAGTCTTTCTTTTTTAGTATTCTAATATATTTATCTCCATATCTTTTAGTCTTAATCTCTTCATAATAATCACTAAAATCTAGCTTTTCTAAACTATCACTTTCTAATACTACTATCCCCTTTAATAAATTTAACTCACTTATTTTAGTTAATGCTTTACTTAAGTAATCTGTCTTATATGGAGGATCTAAGAAAATAATATCAAACTTTTTAGGATAAAGTTTTTCTAGGGCTTTTAAATAGTCCATAGTTAATATAGTTGCATTTATATTAGTCCCTAACATATCTAAATTACTTTTAATAGTTTTACAAGCCATATACTCCTTATCTACAAATACTACTTCCCTTGCTCCCATACTTAAAGCTTCTATTCCAAGATTACCACTTCCTGCAAAGAGATCTAGACAAACACTATCATTTAGATATTCATTAATAGTTGCAAATAAAGATTCTTTAACTCTATCCATAGTAGGTCTAGTTCCTTTTAAAGTATAACCTTTTAAGACTCTACCTTTATATTTACCACTAATTACTTTCATTACTATCACTAACCTCCCTAAATATCTTATTTAATTTCATTATTAAGAGATTTGTTTCATTTTCTAATTTTTTATATCTTATAAACTTCTCATTATTATATATTTCTTTTTTTATAGTCTCATCTCTTGTCTCTTTATATTTATTAATAAAATCTATTAAGTCTTTATCATTATATATATCATTTAAAGATTCCTTTATATTAAAAGCTAATTTTGAGTTTTTTATATCTAATAATAACTCCCTATATATTACATTATAATCCATACTATTTCCTCTTTTCTTTATTAATATATCACATTTTACTTTTCTTTTACATAAATAAAATATATAATAAAGCTTAATTGGGAGGAATTTATATGGAATATTATAAAACAAGAGGAATAATTAATCTTACTGAAAAAGAACAAGATTTATTAAATGATTTATTAATTTTTAATAAAAGATTAGAAAATACCTTTTTCAATGAAAATAAAGACGAAAACTTAATTGTACTTATAGATGACTTAATTCAAAATAAAATAGATTCTATCAATCCTTGGGTAGCTTATAAAATGTTAAATAATTTATATAAACATA
>DVKQ01000060.1 GCA_018715925.1 Candidatus Onthousia faecipullorum | reverse complement strand
AATTATTATAAAACTAATGATTTTATAAAATTAACTGATTATAGCGAACCTTATATTAATAAAATTATTCAGTCATTAAAAAGCAAGAAATATATAAAACGTGAGGGTTCTAATAAAAATGGTTATTGGAGTGTATTGAAATAAATAATTTATTATGTTATAGAAAAAATACTATTTATAAGATATAATATGAGTAAATAAAAATAAAGGAGATATTTATTATGATTTATGGTAATAAAGAATTTTATCAATTAAGTGACGTTATATTTGGTTTAAGAGTTGAGTATCAGAAAATTCAAAGAAAGTTAGAGTCTTTAAAAGAGTATGCAAGAGTTGATAGTGAGTATGAAAATTTAACGTTTTCATTTAATCCACAAACAAAAAAATTAGTTTATGATTGTACCTTAAAACATAATAGATTGGATAGAATATTTTCAAGTACTTTATTTGGTGCTAATGTTAAAAAGAAAAAAGGAATTTACTGTTCTGATGAAGTTTTAACAATTATGGATAGTAAAATGTTTGGCAAGATAGCTAAAAATATATTGGATGATAATTTTTGTGATGGAATAGAGTTTTCTACAAAGTTTAGTAATAGAAACAATAGTAATCAGGTAGTTGAAATGAATATTTATTCTGGAAGTATTCATATATATTTAGATAATTTGTCAAAACTAAAAAGTTCAATTACAATGTCTTATTATGCTACAGGTGATATGATTAGTGTTAATAAAAAACTAGGAGTTTTAACAAAAGGTGATATATATGATATATTAAATGTTAAATTTCCAGGAGATATGTTATCTAATTATCATATAGATTTAATAGATTATGCTAATAATAATAAATCTGTTGAGTTGAGGATGAGTAAAGGATTTAGAACTAATTGTGATTTAGATATTATAGAAGAAAGAAATAAATTGATTTTACAAAAGAAGAAAAGAAATTTATAAAATAATCATATAATATAATAAGAGATTATTATCTGGTCTCTTATTTTCTTTTAGATATTTTAATGATATAATATAGACAATTAGAAAGAGGTGCTTTTTATGAAGTTATATAATACTCTTACAAGAAGTGTAGAAGAGTTTGTACCAATAGATGCAAGTGAAGTTAAGATGTATACTTGTGGTCCTACTGTTTATCATTATGCTCATATTGGTAATTTAAGGACTTATATAATGGAAGACATGTTAGAGAAAACTTTAAATATGTTAGGTTATAATGTTAAGCGTTGTATGAATATTACTGATGTAGGACATTTGTCAAGTGACTCTGATAGTGGTGAAGATAAAATGCTTAAAAGTGCTAAGAGAGAACATAAATCTGTATTAGATATTGCTGAGTTTTATACTGATGAGTTTAAAAAAGATACAGAGAAACTTAATATTAAGTGGCCTAGTATTGTTAGTCCTGCTACTAGTAATATAGATTCTTATATTAAGATGATAGAGAAGTTACTTGATGAAGGTTATGCTTATAAAGCAGGTGGTAATGTTTATTTTGATACTTCTAAACTTAGTGATTACTACATTTTAACTAATCATAAAATTGATGATATGGTAGTGGGGGCACGTGAAGGTGTAGAGTTTGATAGTAATAAGAAAAATCAAGCGGACTTTGTTTTATGGTTTACTAAGTCTAAGTTTGATTCTCAAGAGTTAAAATGGGATAGTCCTTTTGGTGTAGGTTATCCTGGTTGGCATATAGAGTGTTCCTCAATTGCTATTAAAAACTTAGGAGAACATCTTGATATTCACTGTGGAGGTGTTGATAATATCTTTCCACATCATACTAATGAAATTGCTCAGAGTGAAGCATATCTTGGCCATAAATGGTGTAATTATTGGGTACATGGAGAACACTTAAATGATAAGAGTGGTAAGATGAGTAAGTCTAAAGGAGATATACTTACTGTTAGTACTTTAGAAGAAAAGGGATTTAATCCTTTAAGTTATCGTTATATGTGTTTAGAGTCTCATTATCGTAAACCATTACTTTTTACTTATGAAGCTTTGGGACAGGCAGAGAATGCTTATAAGAAACTTAAAAATAGAGTATCTTTACTTAAAGATGATGGTGAGCTTGATGAAGATGTTTTTAAACCATATTTAGATAAGTTTAAAGATGCTTTAGCTGATGATATGAATACGGCGATGGCTTTAACAGTTCTTTATGAAGTATTAAAACTTGATACTAGTGATAAGACTAAAAAACAGTTAGTTATGGAATTTGATAAAGTTTTAAGTTTAGATTTGCTAAAAGATGATATAATAGATATTGATCAGAGAATAGTTAAATTAATAGAAAAGAGAAATGAAGCCAAAAAAAATAAAGATTATAATGAAGCGGATAGGATTCGTGACTATTTAGAAAGTATTGGTTTTAGATTAATAGATGGTAGAGAAGGTACTACTATAGAGAAAATATAGGAGGTTTTAAATGTTTTATTATATGTATTTTGGATATGGACTTGTTATAATTGCTTTTATTATAATTCTTATTGCAGATATTTACTTAAGAACAAGATATAGTAAATATAAGAAAGTTAAAGTTAAAAGTAGATTGACAGGTGCAGAAGTTGCTAGAGAAATATTAAAGGAGAATGGATTAGATAATATTTATGTTGTGGAGACTAGAGGATATTTAACTGATTATTATGATCCGAGAGCTAAAGTTGTTAGACTATCTACTGATATATACAATGGGGATTCTATTGCAAGTGTTAGTGTGGCTGCTCATGAATGTGGACATGCTGTTCAAGATAAAGAGGGATATTTCTTTTTGAAATTTAGATCTTTCTTAGTTCCTATTGTTAATTTTAGTACTAAGTTTGGTTATTTAGCAGTTTTAATTGGTCTTATCTTTGGAGCGATGAACCTTGCTTGGGTAGGTATATTCTTGTTAGTAGCAATACTTTTATTTCAACTTATTACTTTACCAGTTGAGTTTAATGCTTCAAAGCGTGGTAAAATGTTTCTTAGTAAATTAAAAATAGTTGATAATAGTGAAAGAAGTATGGCTAGTTCTATGTTAATGGCTGCAGCGATGACTTATGTCGCTTCACTTATTTCAACATTACTTGATTTACTTAGACTTGTGTTAATAGTTATGGGTAATGATAGAGATTAGACTTTATAGTCTTTTTTCTTTAGGAGAGTGTTTATGGATATTAGATGTGTTAATTCTTTAGTACTGGCTTATTTAGGTGATGCTGTGTATGAAGAATATATTAGGATGTATTTAATAGAGAAAAAAATAAATAAAGTTAATGATTTACAAAAAGAGTCTATTAATTATGTTAGTGCGAAAAGACAAGCTTATTTCTTAGATAAGATGCTTGAGTGTGATTTTTTTAATGAAGATGAGATTATTGTTATAAAACGTGCTAGAAATGCTAAGAGTCATCCTAATCCTAAAGGATGTAGTGTGATAGAATATAAAAAGGCGACGGCTCTTGAAGCTTTAATTGGTTATTTAAAACTTGAGAGTAGGGATAGTAGAATAGATGAAGTTATGAATTATATAGTGGAGGAATTATGTTAGTATATGGGAGAAATGTAGCGGAGAGAATATTTAAGGATGAAAAACTTTTGAAAAAAGTTAGAAAATTGAAAATTGAGGAGAAATATTACTTGAAAATTCAAAATTCCCTAGGTGAATTTGCAAAATCTAAGGTAAAATTGGCCCGAAAATCGGAAATTGATAATTTGACCAAAGAGAATCATCAAGGTATAATCATCGATATGGAGGACTACCAGTATACTCCTTTAAGTAAAATACTAGAAAAAGAATATGATAAAGTTCTTATTTTAGATCATATTCTTGATCCTCATAACTTTGGGGCAATTATTAGAACAGCAGTTGCTGCAGGTTTTAATGCTATTATTATTCCTAATGATAGACAAGTACTTGTAAACTCTACTGTTGTTAAAACTAGTGTAGGAGCAGTATTTGATATTGATATAGTCTTAGTTACTAATCTTAATAATACTATTAAAACTCTTAAAGATAATGGTTTTTGGATATATGGTACAGTTATGGATGGTGAAGATTATACTAGTGTTGATTATAATGGAAAGGTCTGTCTTATCATTGGTAATGAAGAGAAAGGTATGAGTAAACTTGTTAAAGAGTCTTGTGACTTTCTAATTACTATTCCTATTAGTTCTAAGATAGATAGTTTAAATGCTTCTGTTGCAGCAGGTATTTTAATATATGAGGTAGTCCGAAGTAGAAAGTAGGATTTATGAAATATAATGATTATGAACTATTAGATTTAATTTATGAAAATGATGAAGTAGCTTATGATATTATGCTTAATAAGTATAAATCTGTTATTTATAATAAAGCTTTAGAATATTACACCTATTTAAAAGATAATAAGTGTACGGGTTTTACTTTGGATGACTTTTACGAAGAAGGTATCATTGCTTTTAATAATGCAGTTAAAAAATATGATCCTAATAAAGGAAGTCTGTTTTATTCATTTTTATTAGTTTGTTTAACATCATCTTTTAATCTTTTACTTAGAGATATACTTAGACTTAAGAATAGACCTCTTTTAAAATATCAAGAGTTAGATTTTGAAGTTAGAGACTCTAGGGCAGTAGATCCATATGATGATATAGATAATTTAGATATATATAATAAATTAGACGACTATTTATCTGATTTAAGTTTATTAGATTCTGCTATTATTACTTTAAGAATAAATAACTTTAAATATAGTGAAATAGAAGAACTTTTAGATGTTAGTTCTTCTCATATTAGTAGAGTTGTTACGGCAATGAGGAAAAAATTTAAAATTAGTTGTTGACAAATTGTTCTTTTCTTTGATATTATCTTTTTAATCTTTGGAAGAGGTAGTGATGTTATGAGAGGATTTTTAGATATATTTAATTATTGTTTATAAAATGGCTTTTTGGTAAGTCATTTTTTTGTATATAAATTTTGGAAGGAGTGATATGATGATAACTATTGATGATGTACTTGCTAAAGTAAGAGAAAATAATATAGGAGGAGAAGAAGTTATTAGAAGAGCTTACTTGCTAGCTTCTAAGTTTCATGAAGGACAGTTTAGACAGAGTGGAGAGCCTTATGTAACTCATCCTTTGCATGTCGCTTATATCCTTGCTTGTACTTATAACGATATAGAGACAATAATAGCAGGGCTTTTACATGATACTATTGAAGATACAGATATTACTTTAGGTGAGATAGAGTCTATGTTTGGAAGTAGTGTGGCAAGACTTGTTGATGGAGTTAGTAAATTAAAAGGACTTAACTTTTCTAGTAAGAGTGAAAAAGTAGAAGCGAATACTGCTAAAATATTAAGAGCGATTAATGAAGATATTAGAGTTATTTCCATTAAATGTGCTGATAGATTACATAATATGGAAACAATTGGTTTTAAAACTGTGTTTAAACAAAAAGAGAATGCTCTTGAAACAATAGACTTATATGTTCCTTTAGCATATCGTATTGGTATGTATGAGGTAAAGAAAAGATTAGAAGATTTATCTTTTAAAGTATTGAATCCCTTAGAATATGATGATGTAAATAGACAAATAGAAGAGTATAAAGATATAAATAAAGATACATTAGATAGAATTGTTTCTAATATAGAAAAGTCTTTAAGAGATAATAATATTAAAGGCGTTGTTAAGTTAAGAATAAAAGAAGTTTATAGTACTTATAAAAAGTTAAATAAACTTAATAAAAAACTTAATAATAGTAATACAAGTATTGTAACTCTTGATGCTGTACATGATTTATTTGCAGTTAAAATAATAACTGATGATTATTTAGATTGTTATAAAGCTTTAGGAGTTATTCATGAAGAGTATGATATTGATACATCAAGAATGAAAGATTTTATTGCAGTACCTAAAACTAATTTATATAAATCTTTGCATACTGTATTTAATGTTAATAATTGTTTAATGCAGGCTCAAATTAGAACTAAGGATATGGATATGGTAGATACATATGGGCTTCCTTATTATATTTATTCTAAGAATAAACCATTTAGTGAAGTACAGGATGAGATAAGAGATAGTTTACAGTTTTGTAAAGATCTTAACTTCCTTAGTGAGTACTTTGAAAGAAATGATTTATATGTAGAGAAAGTTAAAAAAGAGTTATTTGCTAAAGAAAATGTTTATGTTAAGAATAAAGATAATAAGACTATTGAATTACCTTTAGGTTCTACTCCTATAGATTTAGCATTTTTAGAAGGTGATATTACAGGGTATAATCTTGGTAAAGCGATTGTTAATGGAATAGAAGTACCACTTGATTATGAGTTGAAAAATAATGATAGAGTCTCTTTTGTGATGGGAGGGAGTCCTGAAGATTATTGGTTAGATTCTGTTAAGACGACAAGAGCTAAGGAGATGATACTAAAATATAAACGGACTTGTAATTACTCTTAAAATGCTATAAAATTATAGTATAAAGAATAGAAAGCAGTGATGCCTATGGGAGAGATAATTAGAATGCCTTTTGAATCGACATTGGATGAGTATACTAGAACTTATCATAATAACGATGAGTATACGAGACTTTTCTATGTTATGGATTCTACGATGAAATATATTCATGGTAAAGGGTATTATGTTATCAATTTTAATCCTAAAAATATAGTAGTAGGTGTTACTAATGATAATAGAGATTTTGTTAATTTTAAGAGTTTAGATATAATGGATGATGATATAACTAACAAAATTAATAATAATATATATAATTTAGCTTTCTTGGAGATAGGTCTTTTATCAGAGACTTTGGAGCATTTAAGACCTGACTTTTTAAAACAGAACTTTTCACAGTTTAAGATATTTATACCAGAGAACTTAGTTAATTATTATCAGATGATAGTAGTTAATGGAGGACATACATATTTGTGTGATTATTTAGAGATTAAAAACAAACAGGAGATTACTAAACTTAATAAGGCTCTTGAAGAAGAAGGTGGCAGAGGTAGAAGTTATATTAAGAGTACTGGTCATTATGGTAATGATGAAGATAAGATTGTTCCTATGAAATTACCTGGTGAGGAGAATAAAGATAATATAGCAGCTTTTGTTACGAATTATGCTTTAGCTTTCGTTATAATTGCTAGTAGTTTATTAATACCTATTATTGCTTTCTTATTAGGAGCTAAGTAGGAAATATAAGGAGGAGTTTATGGGGATAGAAAAAATGGGTTCTAGTTTAGAACAAAGGGCTATAAGAAATGGAAGAGCGATTGACATGCAATGGCTAAGAGAGAACGAAGTTAATGAGATGAGAACTTCACATGATGTTGATGAAACAAAGGATTCGAGTGATTATATTGATCCAGAATCTTATAAACAGGAGCTTGAGGAATTAAGAGAAATATTGAAAAATATGGATAAAGAAGATGAAAAAAAAGATACAAATGTATTGGATTCTTCTTATAATTTAGATGGGCAAGATGTTACATCAAATGAAAGAAAAAAGTTAGAAATATTTACTGAACAAGATGTTGAAGCAGAAAGACAAAAAGGATTTGCTATCCCAAGACAGTATGTTGTTTTGAATGGAGATAAATATTATTTTTCTCAAGATTATATTGCAACTCCTAAGACAAGTGAGGAGTTAGAAGCTGATAGAATAAGTCAAGAGTTAGCAGCTGCCGCTGGTATTGAAGTTCCAGAAAGTTCAACTTTTAAAAATTCTCATTATGCTAATACGGGATTACTTCCTAATGGTAATATGATATTAAAAGATCCAACTGGTATGATGGGAATGGTAGATTCTTATGGTGATATATTAATAGATTTTAAATATCATTCTATAAAGCCTATAACTAATAGAAATAACGAAATTGTACATGATAATTGCTTTATTGCAGAGTCTAATAATTCTCATTTTAGTGAAAAAATTAATAATGTTGTTTATTCTACTGGAATAATTGAAAGTGATGGTACAGAACTATATCATATTGATGAAAGTGATGTAGAAGCGATTAGATATGATGATGAAAATGATATATTACATTGCTGTAATTATAATGATTGGGTTGGACTTGCTTATTCTAAAACTGGATTTGAGAAAGATATAAAAACTATATATGGTTATGAATTAGAATCTGGGTATGATAGATATTCTGATTTAGAAGATAAAATCTTTGGATAATTTAATAAAGTATAGATTAATTCAAGGTCTATACTTTTATTATTTTTCTTTTTATAGAAATTTTGTTTGACTAATTACTATACTTATGGTATATTTTGGTAGTAGAAAAATGTATTATTTTGTATTATAATATATAACGTTTTAAGGAAGTGGTATTTGTGGATAAAATAATAGTTAAAGGTGCTAGAGAAAATAATTTAAAGAATGTTTCTATAGAATTACCTAAGAATAAATTAATTGTAATGACAGGTGTTAGTGGTAGCGGTAAATCTTCTCTTGCTTTTGATACGATTTATGCTGAAGGTCAAAGAAGATATGTAGAGAGTTTATCTGCTTATGCTAGACAGTTTTTAGGTGGGACTGAAAAGCCTGATGTGGACTCTATAGAAGGACTTAGTCCAGCGATTAGTATTGATCAGAAGACTACTAGTAAGAATCCTCGTAGTACTGTTGGTACTGTTACAGAAATATATGATTATTTACGTCTTTTATTTGCAAGAGTTGGGGTTCCATGTTGTCCTAATCATAATATTCCTATAACTAGTCAAAGTATTGAAGAGATGACTAATAAAATATTAGAACATGAGGAAGGTACTAGACTTGTTATTATGGCTCCTGTTGTTCATGGAGAGAAAGGTACTCATAAAGATTTACTTGATGACTTAAGAAAACAAGGTTTTGTTAGAGTTAGAGTAAATGGAGAGATGCATGATTTAACAGAAGAGATTACTTTAGAGAAAAATAAGAAATCTAATATTGAAGTAATTGTAGATAGAATTGTCTTAAAAGATGGTATCAGAAGTAGGCTTTTTGAATCTTTAGAAGTTGCTACTAAACTTAGTAAGGGTAAAGTAGTTGTTGATTTTTTAGGTAGTGGAGAAGTTGTTTATTCAGAAGACTTTGCATGTCCTTATTGTGATTTTTCTCTACCTGAACTTGAACCTCGTCTATTTAGTTTTAATGCACCTTATGGAGCATGTCCTGAATGTAAAGGACTTGGTATTAAATTAAAAATAGATCCTGATTTAATTATTCCTGATAAGAATAAATCTTTAAAAGATGGAGCGATTGTTACTCTTGGAGATGATACTGATAATATTTATTTTAAGAAATTAGAATGTTTGTGTAAGCATTATAAAATAAGTCTTACTAAACCTTTTAAGAAGCTAACGGAAAGAGAGAGGGACTTAATTTTATATGGAAGTGATGAATTAATTAATTTTCATTTTACTTCTAAAAGTGGTAATGTTACTAATCAAACAGATTACTATGAAGGTATAATTAATAATCTTGAGAGACGTTATATGGAAACATCTAGTAGTTGGATTAGAGAATGGTTAGAGAAGTTTATGATAGAGCAGACATGTGAAGTATGTAATGGGGCAAGACTTGCGGATGAAGTTTTATCTGTTAAAGTGGGAGATAAAAATATTTATGAAGTTACCCTAATGAGTATTAAAGAGCTTATTGCTTTTTTTGATAATCTTAAATTAAGTGAAGAAAAGATGCAGATTGCAGATCTTATCTTAAAAGAGATAAAATCACGTTTATCCTTTTTAAAGAATGTTGGTCTTGAATATTTAACTCTTGCAAGAAGTGCAGGTACATTAAGTGGTGGAGAGGCACAACGTATTAGACTTGCAACGCAAATTGGTTCTCGTTTAACGGGTGTACTTTATGTACTTGATGAACCTAGTATTGGACTTCATCAAAGAGATAATGATAGACTTATTAATTCATTACTTGAAATGAGAGATTTAGGTAATACATTGATAGTTGTAGAACACGACACTGATACTATGCTTGCTGCAGACTATTTAGTTGATGTTGGTCCTGAAGCTGGTGATAGAGGAGGAAAAATAGTTGCAGCAGGTACACCTAGTGAAGTAATGGCAAATGATAATAGCGTTACGGGATGTTATTTAAGTGGTAAAGAGTGTATTGAAGTACCAAAAACTAGAAGAAAAGGTATTGGTAAATATATAACTATTAAAGGAGCAGAAGAGAATAATTTAAAAAATATAGATGTTAAAATTCCTCTTGGAACATTTACTTGTGTTACTGGTGTTAGTGGTAGTGGTAAGAGTAGTTTAATTAATGAAATACTTGTTAAGGCTGCTTCTAATACTTTATATAAATCTAAAGTTAAGCCTGGTAAACATAAGAAGATACTTGGACTTGAAAATATTGATAAACTTGTAGATATATCACAATCACCTATTGGTAGAACTCCTAGAAGTAATCCTGCTACTTATACAGGAGTATTTGATGATATTAGAGAGTTGTTTACTAATACTAAAGAAGCGAAAATGTATGGATTTGAGAAAAATAGATTTTCTTTCAATGTAAAAGGTGGTAGATGTGAAGCATGTCATGGTGATGGTGTTAAGAAAATAGAGATGCATTTCTTACCTGATGTTTATGTTCCTTGTGAAGTTTGTCATGGTACAAGGTATAATAGAGAGACTTTAAACATTTACTATAAAGAGAAGAATATTGCAGATGTTTTAGATATGCGAGTTAGTGAAGCATTGGAGTTCTTTAGTAATGTTCCTAAAATTAAAAATAAACTTAAAGTACTTGAAGATGTAGGACTAGGTTATATTAAACTAGGTCAAAGTGCACCAACACTTTCTGGAGGGGAAGCTGAAAGGGTTAAACTTGCTAAAGAGTTACAGAAAAAAGCGACTGGTAAGACTTTGTTTGTTTTAGATGAACCAACGACAGGATTACATTCTGCTGACATTAAGAAGCTACTTGCAATTTTACAGAAAATAGTCGATAATAAAGATACAGTACTTGTTATAGAGCATAATTTAGATGTTATAAAATGTGCTGATTACATCATAGATTTAGGTCCTGAAGGAGGAGATGGTGGTGGTAATATAGTTACTACTGGTACTCCAGAAGAGATTAGCAAAGTTAAGGAATCTTATACGGGACAGTTCTTAAAGAAAATGTTATAAATTATAGGAGGAGACTATGAGAATAATTGTAAAGACAAAAGAAAAAATCAGATTAAATAGATTTTTAGAATGGCTTTTGTATTTTGCTAGTTATTCTATAGTCTTCTTTTTAGTTTCCTTTGGTTTTAAAACATTTTATATAGATTCATCACATCCTGTACTTTTTTCTATACTTGCATCATTTATAATTTATATTTTAAATCAAACAGTTAAACCTTTGTTAGTTAGATTAACAATACCAGTAACAGGTTTGACTTTGGGTCTTTTTTATCCATTTATAAACTTATTTATTTTAAAACTTGCAGATTGGATTTTAGGTAAATATTTTAACCTTTTAGATATATGGGTTGCTCTTGTTATTTCAATATTAATTTCTGTGGCGAATGTTTTAATAGAAGAATTTGTTATTAAACCTATTATAAGAAAGGTTAAACATCATGGATAGAGTGTTCTTAGATTTAGGATTTATAAAAATATATTATTATTCTATCTTTATTCTTTTAGGGGTAATAGTAGGTGGAGTTTGTGTCTTTTTAGAGCTAGAAAAAAATAGGGTTAATAAAGATGAACTATTTGATATGTTTTTCTATACAATTATCTTTGCCTTTTTAGGAGCGAGAGTCTATTATGTTTTATTTAATCTATCATATTACTTATCTAATCCTATAGAAATACTTTATATATGGCATGGAGGACTTGCTATTCATGGGGGAATACTTGGAGGACTTTTATATCTTTGGTATTATAGTAAGAAGCATAAATTAAATCTTTTAAAACTTTTTGATATACTAGTAGTAGGTCTTATTATTGGACAAGCGATAGGTAGATGGGGTAATTTCTTTAATAGTGAAGCTTATGGATATGTTACATCATATGGTTATTTAAAAAGTTTATTTATACCAGAATTTATTATTAGAGGTATGTATATTAATGGAGATTACTATATGCCTACATTTTTCTTTGAGTCTGTTTGGAATGTAATTGGCTTTATAATACTTTTATTAATTAGAAAGTTTTATAAGAACTTAAAAACAGGTCAATTAATGGGATTTTATATGATGTGGTACTCTTTTATTAGGTTTATAATAGAAGGTATGAGACTTGATAGTTTAATGTTAGGTCCTATTAGAGTGGCTCAACTTGTATCTGTAGTCTTGTTTATAGTAGGAGTTTACTTTGTATTTTTGAGAAAGAATAAGAAATTGTATAGAGAGGATGTGCTTTATGAATAATAAATATAAAGTAGTTATAATAGGCTGTGGAGTAGCAGGGATGACTGCTGGGCTTTACTTAAATAGAGCAGGGATAGACTGTATTATTTTGGAGAAATCTATGCCTGGTGGACAGATAGTTGATAATGGTAATATTATGAACTTTCCAACGTATGAGTCTATTAGTGGAAGTGATTTGGCAATAAAAATGTTAAAACAAATTACAGATTTGGGTGTTTTAGTTAAATATGAAGAAGTTAAAGATATTAAGATAGATAAAGAGAAAAGAGTTATTACTAGTAAAGATGAATACTTATGCGACTATGTGATAATTGCAACTGGTCGTAAACCTAAATTACTTGGAGTTAAAGGCGAAGATGAACTAAGGACTAAGGGAATAAGTTATTGTGCTGTTTGTGATGGGGCTTTATATAAAAATAAAGATGTAGTTGTTGTGGGAGCTTCTGATGCTGCTTTTGAAGGGGCAATATATTTGAGTAAGTTGGCATCATCTGTTACTGTTTTATATCGTAATGAGTTTAGAGCGAAAGCTTATTTACAAGATATGATTAAGAAAATAGATAATATTTCTTTTGTGAAAGGAGAAGTAGAAAGTTTTTCTAAAGATGATAGAATTAATATTAAGACAAAAAATAGTGGTGACATAATTACTGATGGAGTGTTCATTTATATAGGACAAATTCCTAATGCTAGCTTTTTAGAGCCTTTAGACATTTTAGATGATAGAGGTTATATTAAAACAGATGATAACTTAATGACTTCTATAGATGGTGTTTATGCAGTAGGTGATGCTTTAAATAAGTTTGATTACCAAATAGTTATTGCCATGGGTGAAGCGGCACGTGTTGCTTTAGAGATTTCAAGGAGATGAGTAGTAGATGAATAATAAAAAAATAGTAGTTTTTGGAGGAGGAACAGGACTTTCTTATTTACTTAAAGGACTTAAAGACTTTCCTTTAGATATAACTGCCGTTATTACAGTATCAGATGATGGGAGAAGTACAGGTAAATTAAGAGAAGAGTTTCATGTCCCTGCTGTTGGAGATATAAGACGTGTTCTTAGTAGTTTATCTTCTACAAGTCAAAATATTAAAGATATGTTAGAATATCGTTTTAATACAAAAAGTGATTTAGATGGACATGCTTTAGGAAATTTAATACTTATCTCTCTTTTAAATATTACAGGTAGTCTTAAAGAATCAATTAATGAATTATGTACTCTTTTAGATATTAAAAATAAAGTTTTACCTTTAACAGAAGATGCTAATGTTACACTTATGGCAGAGATGATGGATGGAAGTATTATTGAAGGAGAAGCTTCTATTACTAAGAGTGATAAAAAGATAAAGAGACTTTTTTATAAAGAACAACCTAAAGTATTAGATGAAGTTAAAACTGCTATTAAGGAAGCAGATTTAATAATATTCAGTATGGGTAGTCTTTATACTAGTATATTCCCTCATCTTATTTCTAAAGAAGTTATAGAGTGTTTAGATAAGACTTCTTCTCCTATTATGTATTTGTGTAATATTGTAACACAACCTGGGGAGACTGATGACTTTACTGTTAGTGATCATGTTAAACTTATAAATAGTTACTTAGGTAAACATAAACTTGATGCAGTTATTGCTTCTAATTCTAAAATAAGTGAAGAAATGGCTATGAGGTATGCTAATGAAGAGAGAAAAGATCCTGTTAAAATAGATTATCCTGTTTTATCTACTTTAGATACAGAATTTATAGAAGCAGATTTATTAACTATTGCCGATGGAACACTTAAACATCATAGTCAAAGACTTAGTTCTTTAGTATTTTCTTACTTAATGAGGTGATGTTATGTCTTTTACTGGAACTGTTAAAAATGAAATGACAACATTAAAAATTACTGAGACTGCTAAAATAGCTTTAATATCAGGCTTTTTTCGTAATAATTATCAAATAATAAAAGACTCTATTACTATTAGTAGTGAGAATGAGAGCGTTATAGCATATTTAAAAGAATTACTTGGTAGTTATGAAGAGATATCTTATAGTGAAGAGCTTTTAGATAATAATAACTTTAGTAAAAATAAACTTAAAGCTTTAGTTATTACTAAAGGAGATAGTTTTATTAAAGAAACATTTTGTATTGATAATGAAGTTGTTCCTAGTTATTTAGTAGAACTTGATGATGAGGTTAGAGGTTATTTAAAAGGAGTTTTCTTAAGTAGTGGTAGTATTAATGATCCTAAGACTAGTAGATATCATTTAGAGTTTTTAATAGAGAAAAGTGAAGAAGCAGTTTTTGTTCAGAAACTTCTTAATACATATGCATTAAATGCTAAACTATTAAGTCGTGATAAAGGGTTTATGTTATATATTAAAGAAGCGGATAAGATAAGTGATTTTTTAAAGATAATTGGGGCTAGTAAGGCGGTACTATATTATGAAGAGATAAGAGTTTATAGGGATGCTAAAAATAAGACTAATCGCCTTAATAATTGTGAACAAGCGAATATGGATAGAGTAATAGATTCTGCTATGGAACAGTTAAATTATATTAAAATACTTGAAGATAATATGGCTATAGAATTACTTGATGATAAGACTAGGGAAGCTTTAGAATATCGTAAGAAGTATCAAGAGGCTTCATTAAAAGAGCTTAGTGAGATTATTAGTTTAGAAACTGGTAAAAGAATCACTAAGTCTGGTCTTAATCATAGATTTAGAAAGATTAAGGAACTTGCTCTTAAGTTTTTAGATAGTAAATAGTAGTCTTTAAAACTACAATTTACTGAATAAAAAACTCATAAATCACCGAATAAAAAATCTACAAATTACCGAAAAAATATTGAAAAAAGTATTATTTAATGTTAAAATTATTTCAAAAGGAGACCTTAAAATGGAAAAATATAAAAGTAGAATTGCTGATGAAATATTAGAAAGGAAACTAAAAGGTAAAGGTGCTGTTTTGATAGAAGGACCTAAATGGTGTGGGAAAACAACTACAGCAGAGCAAATTTCAAAAAGTGTATTATATATGGCTGATCCAGCAAATGGAGAACAAAATTTAACTCTTGCTGATATTAATCCTTCTTTATTATTAACTGGAGATACTCCTAGGTTAATTGACGAATGGCAACTTGCTCCAAAGTTATGGGATGCAATTAGATTTGAAGTGGATCATAGAGGTGAAGAAGGACAATTTATTCTTACTGGTTCAGCAGTTCCTGTAGATAGAAATAAAATTGTTCACACCGGGACTGGAAGGTTTTCATGGTTATTAATGAGACCAATGACTTTATATGAATCAGGAGAATCAACTGGTACTGTTAGTCTTAAAGATTTATTTGATGGTCTATCCACTATTAATGGAATAAATAATCTATCACTTGAGGATATTGCTTATTTATGTTGTAGAGGCGGATGGCCAAGGAGCATATTTTTAGATAAAGATATTGCTTTGGATTCTGCTTTTGATTATTATGATGCAATTGTTAATTCAGATATGTCTAGAGTTGATGGTGTTAATAGAAATCCTCTTAGAGTAAAGAATTTAATGAGAAGTTATGCTAGAAATATTGGTAGTCAAGCATCAATAGAAACAATAAAAAATGATATGGTAAATAATGATTCTTTTGATTTAGATACAGATACTGTTTTTTCATATATTAATGCTTTGAAAAAAATATTTGTAATAGAAGAGTCTCCAGCATGGAATCCTAATTTAAGAAGTAAAGCTGCTATAAGAACTTCTGATACTAGATATTTTATTGATCCATCTATTGCAACTGCTAGTCTTGGAATAGGGCCAGAAGATTTAATTAATGATTTAAATACTTTTGGTTTAGTATTTGAAACTTTATGTATTAGGGATTTAAGAGTCTATGCAGAAAGTATAAATGGAAATGTTTATCATTATAGAGATTCATCTTCCTTAGAATGTGATGCTGTCATACACTTAAGAAATGGTTCTTATGGTCTTGTTGAAATAAAATTAGGGGGAGATAGATTAATTGATGAAGGTGCTAAAAATTTAATTAAATTACAAAATAAAATTGATACTGAAAAAATGAAAAAACCATCGTTTATGATGGTATTAACTGCAACTGGTAATTATGCCTATAAACGTGATGATGATGTTTATGTTATTCCAGTAGGATGCTTGAAAAATTAATTAAGATAAGTACTTTTATATATTTTCTTTTTGTTGGTTCTACCTACAACATAATCCAATGAAGCATTATAAAAGTTTACTATATATAGTAATTTATAAGTAGTAGGGCATCTTACACCTGTTTCAAAACTAGAATATGTTGTTTGAAAGAAACCTATTTTATCACTTAATTTGGCTTGTGTTAAGTGATTCTCTTTTCTAAGTTCTAATAGTCTTTCACATATCTTTTTATAATCAATCTTTAACCTTTCACTATGTTCTATTTTATTAGATATGCCTAATAAGTAATCTAAGTTAACATCATAATAATTAGCTAGGATATTAATCTTTTCTAAAGGAATATCATTAGAACACTTTTCCCATTTAGAATAAGTGTTTTCTTTTACATTTAATATTTTTGCAACGTCTTTTTGTTTTAAATCATTGTCATGGCGTAGCATTGCCATTCTGTTTCCAACTTCTACCAATTTAATCACCAAGTTTATTGTAAGTATGAACTGTTGATACTTGAACATAACTGGACTTTATGAGTTAAAAAATAAAAAAGTTTGAATTTGCAAAATTGTCTTATATTTTAACTTAGAATTGTTAAATTGCTATAGTGGAATTTAAAAATTGCTGGTAAATATTTCCTTAAAAATGAAATTTCGTAATTTTTCAAAAGCTTTTCTTTCTGTTATAGTGTCTTTAGAAAGAGATATTATGTGGAAAGGAGGACTTTTTATATTTAGTGAATATGTTAAACCTATGGAAGTAATTGTTGATAGAATAGAGAATAATTTAGTAGTAGTTGAACTAGATAAAGGTAGGGTTATGACTTATAGAATAGATAAGCTTCCTTCTGTTAAAGAAGGAGATGTACTTACTTTAGATAGTGATACTAAAGAGGTTTTTGTTAATAAGAAGAAAACTAAACAGAGAAAGAAAAAAATAAAAAAACTAATGGATAAAGTGTTTGTAGATTAGATAACTTTATCTATTAGTCCATAGTCTTTAGCTTCCTTAGCTTCAAGAAAATAATCTCTTTCTGTATCTTGTTCTATTTTTTCTAATTTTTGATTGGTGTTTAAAGCTAGAATCTTATTTAGCTTTTTTTTAGTTTTTAAAATATGTTCAGCGGCTATCTTTATTTCTGTCGCTTGACCTTCCGCTCCTCCTAGAGGTTGATGAATCATAACTTCACTGTTAGCAAGAGCATATCTTTTACCTTTTTTTCCACTTGAAAGAAGAAAAGCAGCCATGGATGCAGAAAGTCCCATGCAAATAGTAGAGACATCACTTTTAATTAAATTCATCGTATCATAGATAGCGAAACCTGCTGTTACAGAACCACCTGGGGAATTAATATAAAGAGAGATATCTTCATGATTTAGAGAGTCTAAATAGAGTAGTTCTGCAACAATAGTATTTGCAGATTCATCATTAATAGTTCCGCTTAAAATAATAATTCTATTCTTTAATAACTTAGAAAAAATATCATAACTTCTTTCACCATTTATTTCTTTATCAACAATCATGGGTATTAAATTCATTATTATCACCTAATTCTACTATATCCAAATAAACTTTAAATTATACCTTACAAGATGTGGCAAAATTATTAGACTTTGTATGTTAATTTTGATATAATCATATATAGAATTAAGAGGGTGATAAAAGTGATAGAAGATGTTAAAGTAACAATAAATAGTAAAGAAGAATCAGTACCTCGTGGAATAACATTATTACAACTTAGTAAAGAATATCAGAAAGATTATCGTTTTCCTATTATTCTTGCTAGTGTTAATAATGTATATAAAGAACTTAGTTATGTTGTTAATGATCCATGTGGGATAACTTTTTATGATTTAAATTCTAAAATAGGTAATAGAGCACATATAGCAGGATTAACCTTTTTACTTGTTGTGGCTGTTAAAGAGATATTTGGACTAGATGCTAATGTTTATGTAATGCATTCTTTAGATAAGGGAATTTATATTAAAACAAGTTTTCCTCTTACAGAAACAATACTTAAAACAATTGCTAGAAAGATGTTAAAACTAGTAGAGATGGATCTTGCTATTACTAAAGTTAGTGTAGATAGGATATCTGCTATACATTATTTTGAGAGTATTAATGACTTAGCGAAAGCTAGAATTATGAAATATAATACTAATACTTATATAACTCTTTATAGATTAAGTAACTACTATAATTATTTTTATGGACAGATGCCTCCTTCTACAGCTAGTTTAAAAGAATTTAAATTAACATATGTAGATGATAGTGGTTTTGTATTACAATTTCCTACAGAGTATTCTCATAATCAAATTAAAGCTTATACACATCATCCTAATATGTTTAAAGTCTTTAAAGAGTGTAGAGAGTGGACTAAGCTTATGAAAATAGAAACTATTGCAGATTTAAATGATGTTGTTAGTCGTGGTAAAATTGCAGATTTAATTAGAATAGATGAAACATTACAGAGTAATAGATTACTTTCTGTTGCTAGAAAGATAGTAGATAATAAGAAAGATAAAAAAATCATATTACTAGCAGGACCTTCTTCTAGTGGTAAGACTACAACTACTACTAAACTTTGTATGTATTTAAAGAGCTTTGGGCTTAATCCTAAGATGATTAGTATGGATGATTATTTTGTTGATAGAGATAAGACTCCTTTAAATGAAAAAGGGGAGAGGGATTATGAAGCATTTGAAGCGGTAGATAATAAATTATTGACAAAACAAATAAATGAATTATTAGAAGGTAAAATTGTACTGGCTCCAGTTTATAACTTTAAAGAAGGAGTTAAAGAGTTTGTTAAAGAATTGAAACTTGATAAAGATGATGTTTTATTAATAGAAGGGATACATGCTTTGAATCCTAAAGTATTAAATGAAATACCTGCTAAAAATAAATATAAAATATATTTATCAGCTTTAACAGAACTTAATATAGATTCTCATAATCGTTTTCCTACTACAGATAATAGACTTTTAAGAAGAATAATTAGAGATAATAGGACAAGAGGATATAATGTAGTTGATACTTTAAAAGTATGGAGTAATGTAAGAAGTGGGGAAGAAAAATATATATTTCCTTATCAAGATGAAGCGGATACTACTATAAATACAGCTTTAATATATGAACTTGGAGTATTAAAAACTTATGTAGAACCTTTACTTTATTCAGTAGATGAAGATTCTATATATTATGAAGATGCGAAAAGACTTTTAAATATCTTAAGACTTATACTTCCAATACCTAGTGAAAGTATTCCAGATGATTCTATAATTAGAGAATTTATTGGAGGTAGTTGTTATCATAGTTAAGACTTTTAGAGTCTTTTTTCTATTGACTAATATTATCTATTATGATACATTATATATAGATGGGAGACTTGTATAAAAGATGGGGAAAAGGAGGTTGTAAAAAATTCTTTAAAAAAAAGTGAATTTTTAAAATTCGGAGTACTTTTTAGGGTAAAAATTGAAAATTCGCCCGGGAAAATGCAAAATTTACCCATATTTTGGGGGTGAATTTTGAAAATTGTCTTTTTGCATTAGTTTATATACTGTGCTATAAGTAGTGCAAAGAGGTGATGTTAATGAGTTGTAAAAAGAAAAAGACTCCAGAAGAGAGAATAAAAGAACTACAGGAAAAAGGAGAAGTATTTCCTGCTAGTAATGATCATATCTATAAATGTATTATGACTAACTGTGTTCTTTTTAAAGCAGATATGACTTATCAGATAACTGGTATATCTAAAGATTTAATACTAAAAACATATTATGAGAAGAATAGTGAATATGTTATAAGTAATGCGATAGAACGTGGTAAAAGATCTGATATATTATTTGGTATTGAAGGATTCGTTGTTAATTATGAGTTAAATAATAAATATAGTTTAGCGACTATAATAAGAAATGATGATTACTTAGATAAAATAAAAATAGATATATCAAATAATATGTATACTTATGAGAATATGCCTAAAGCAATACAAATAAACTTAAATAATTTTAATCATCTTAATAAGAAAAATGTAAAAGAAGTATTTAAATCAAGAGATGAAAATGGAGTAGTAGAAAATGTTAAATGGGAAAAATACCATTTAA
>DVKQ01000059.1 GCA_018715925.1 Candidatus Onthousia faecipullorum | reverse complement strand
TTGTCATCTTTAGGACATCTTCTTTAGTATAACCTAATAATATTAAATCTTCTATTTTCTTTTTTATATTTTCTATACTTAAATTATATAAAGATGGAAGAAGTTTTGTCATCTTTAGGACATCTTCTTTACTATATCCTAGTGACATCAAATCTCCTATTTTCTTTTTTATATTTTCTATACTTAATCCATATAAAGAAGGAAATTGTTTTGTCATTTTTAAGACATCTTCTTTACTATAGCCTAACGCTATTAAACATTCAAAATTTATTTTTATACGAACAACTAAAGTATCTCCCTTAAAACTTACTAATGATTCATTATTTAGAATATTTTCTGCATCCTCTTTACTATATCCTAATTTTAATAAAACTTCTTCAGCATTTTTATTCATTATTAATCATCTCACTATCTATTTATTTATTATTTCGTCTATATTTAGTCCTTTAGATTTTTTTTCATATATTGATCAATTTCATAAGCATCAGTATATCATTATTATTGTTTTATTAAAACTTTTTCTTCTTTCTTTGCAGGAATTGCCATAACTTCAGCACTTCTACCTATAGTTTCAAGAAAATTAAAGCATTCAGATAGTGGCATAAATATACTCATACCATTATATAAGGGATGAAAAGCTACTTCACTTGCCTCTAATAGATCTTCATCTATAATTAAATTAATTTCTTTATTTTCATCATATATCATGTTAAATATAGAAACATTACCAGGTGTCGCATTAATTAAACTCTCCATATCACTAGGACTAACAAACTCTAGTTTACGGCAAGATAATTCTTCTTTTAAAGCTTTTAAATCTACTTGTTTAGAACTATCAGTTATAACTAGATATTTATTCTTATCTCCTTTTCTTTCTTGAACTAATAAGTGTTTACCTACAGCATAATCATCACCTAAGCAATAACTCCACCTACTATAATCAACACATCCAGTCGTTTCTTCATGTCTTATACAGCGATCAAAATGGATTCCCCTTTTCTCTAATTTTTTACAAAATTGAAAAGCTTCTTTAGTCATCTCAATACGATGAGATTCTTCTTTTGATAATCTAAAACTTTTAGATAACTTATCAATCATTCCTAATTCATACATAAAAATCATCCTTTCTAATAAATAATAAAAGACTAGTCTTATACCATAATACTTATAGTACTATGGGACGAAACTAGTCTTCCGCGGTGCCACCCAATTTATTATAAAGGAATTATTAACTTTATAATCACTTTTTCGATTCTATCAAATCTAGCAAATGTAACGGTCTGCACCCGGCTTAGTCTACTTAATTTCTTTAAGCACTCCGAAATGTTATTCACTATCCACACTTTACTTGTTTCCACCAACCACAAGCTCTCTTTTAAAGATTAGAAATAGTTACTTCTTTTCATCAATGTTTTTGATGTTATTAATATACTATTATTTTACACACTTGTCAAATATTTTATTCTATTTTTTTATTTTAGTAATACCTAATTTATTAGTAGCAAAGGCCTTTACTTCTTCAATATCAGTAGTACAGTTACCAAATGGTAAAGACTCTAGTATTACATCTTGATACTCTTTATATCTAGAATCAAGTATTGAAACAATACCTTTATCAGTAGAACTTCTGATAAGTCTTCCTGCTCCTTGTTTTAGTTTAATAATCATCTCTGGCAAATATACTTCTCTAAATCCATCTCTAAAATGACTAGCTTTTTCTTCTATAATAGGATTAACTACTGGAAAAGGTAACTTAGTAATAATAACATTTTCTAAGGCCTCACCCTTTACATCTATCCCTTCAAAGAAAGAACCTGTTGCAAATAATACAGAACTCTCATCTTCTTTAAATCTTATCTTTAAGGTATCAGCACTAACATCATCAGTCTGTAACATAATATTAAAGTCATGATTATTCATAGTAACTTTACTATACACTCTTTTCATATCTTCTTTAGATGTAAATAGTACCAAACTTCTACCTTCAGTAATATTAATTAACTCATCTACTTTAGTTGCAATAGAATCTAGATATAGTTCTCTATCTGAGCTCTTAGGAGATATACAGTCTTTACTTAAATATAAAAGTGCATCATTATCATAATCAAAGGGTGACTTACCAGGATATTCTCTTATTATAGGTACTCCATTTATTCTATTAAGCCCTAAGTTATTAGCAAAATAATTATAATCTCCATCACCAGTTGTCATAGTAGCAGAAGTAAATACTTTAGCATAATTATTATTACTTAAAAGTCTAGCAGCCTGTTTATAAATATCTTTTTTAACATATTCTAAGGTTATATGACTTTTAGTATTAGGAAGAAACGATGCCCAATATATATTTTCACTATTATCACTAATTAAGTCTTTAAATACTTTAATATAGTCTTTTAATATATTAATAGTACTAATTAGTCTTTTATCTAAATATTTATAATTACTAGATTCCTTAATAAGATTCTCTAATCTATTAATTAAATTAACTATTTCTTCTTTTAAAGAAGAAGATATATCAAAACCACTAGTCTCTTCATCAAAAACTTCTATATTTTCTTTAGCATTTTTACGATATTTATATTTAGCCTTTGTACTAATCATTCTAAATACTTTATTCAAAGATTCAATAATAGGATTATTTTCATAACCATCAAGACTCTCATCATCACTTATCATAAAGTTAATTTTTAATATTAAAGCTTCTAATTTACTTTTAGATATACTATTCTTATATGAATTTCTAATTTTTTCTTCTAAGTTATGAGCTTCATCTACAACTAATATAGAGGGATCTTGTAAAATTAAATCATTATTATCTCTTTTTAATGCTTCTATTAATAAATCATGATTACATATAACATATTTAGATTCTTTCCATTTTTCACGTTTTAAAATATATTCACAAGTATTTTTATATATACAACTACTACAATTAACGTAATTAATATTTATTTTCTTCCAAACATGAATAGGGATATCTTGATACTCTTCTTTATCAATATGTCCACCATTAACTTTTTTCTCTAATTCTTTTAAATTTTTATCTTCATCATGATGTTTAATATAATCATCAAGACGCTTTTTACAAATAAAGTTATTACGCCCTTTAGCGATAGTAATAGGAATATCTACATTTAACATTTTAGATAGTTTCTCTATTTCAGTTTTTAATTGTTCTTGTAGAGCGATAGAAGAAGTGGAGATTAAAAATCCTTTAAAGTGTTCTTTATCTTTACTTGCATATAACAAAGGTACTAAATATCCCCAAGATTTACCACTACCTACTCCTGCTTCCATTAATAATATTTCTTTATTTTTAATAGCATCCACTATATCTAAAGCCATAGTATGTTGAACAGTACGATATTCTAAGGTTTCATTATCATGTAAATTTTCAAAAAATGAATCTACTTCTTCATATAATTTAGGATCAAAGCTAAGTTTTTCTTTCCAAATACTCATAACCAAACCACCCCTCTTAAGTAGTGTTTATTTTACCATATTTTAGATCAAAAGTAAAGAAAAACTCTTGCACGAAAGATACTTATATGATAAGATGTATATGTAAGAAAAATTTTCATACAATAAAAAATGAGGGAAATACTTAATTTGCCAGAATTGAGTCTTGCCCCTATTATTTTTTTAGGTTTAAGTACTTAATCTTGCGATTAAGTACTTTTCTTATTTGGTGTTTACTTTACGAAAAGCAAGGCGATTAATAAGAAGATAATTATGATTAAAGCAGTAACTAAAAAGTCTATTTTTCTAATAATATCAAGCCCCTCCTTATTTAGAGTAGGCAAGTACTCAATTGTTAAGTATTCCCTGTAAATATAGTATCATATTGATTTCCAGATATCAAGGAAAAATGTAATAAAAAAGTTACGAGTTTTCGTAACTTTTCTTCATATTTATAAACAATTAATCATTGTTCTTAGTAAATTTATTAAATCTATCTATTTCACTATCATCTAAATCTGTTTTAGCAAGAGATTCAAATAATTTCTTTTGGTCACGAGGAAATTATATACAAAAATCACTTGCCTAAAAGATACTTATATGATAAGATGTATATGTAAGAAAAATTTTCATACAATATAAAAGGAACACTTAATATTCGCTTGTTGAGTGTGCCCCTATTTTTTAGTAAGAGCCACCTAAACCATAGCTAAGTTAGGTGGTTTCTATCATCTTAGAGAAAGTATTGCGAGTAACAACAAGATATCTTGAAGAAACAACATAATTACTAGAGAAAAAATTAAAGAATCTTTCTTGTTCATTATAAGCCTCCTTTCTGAGGTCTCACCCAACTATTAAATGTCCCTATAACTATAGTATCATATTAATTTCTAGATATTAATAAAAAAATGTAATAAAAAAGTTACGAGTTTTCGTAACTTAATCATTGTTTTTAGTAAATCTTGTAAATCTATCTATCTCGCTATCATCTAAAGGAGTTTTAGCAAGAGATTCAAATAATTTCTTTTGATCACGAGCTAACTTCTTAGGAGTAACTACTTTAAAGACAACATACATATCTCCAACTCTTCTACTAGTAGAGTCTTTAATACCTTTACCTTTAAGTCTTTGTTTATCTCCACTATCAGTACCTCCTGGTATAGTTAATTTAACATTACCATAGATTGTAGGTATTTCTTTTTTACAACCAAGTACTGCTTCAGCCATATTAATAGGTACTTCTAGATAAATATCAAGGCCATCTCGCTCATAGTATTTATGTTCTTTAATATGAAATTCTAAGTATAAATCACCTGATGCTCCACCATTTTCTCCAGCATGTCCTCTACCTGGTACTCTTAGTCTTTCACCATTATCAATACCACTAGGAACACTTACAGTAATAGTCTTATGAGATTTAACTTGTCCTTTTCCACGACACTTACTACATACTTCTTTATAAGTCTTACCTTTACCATTACATTCTGGACAAGTTGTCTTAGTCATAAATGAACCTAGTATTGTTCTTTGTTCACTAGTAATAGTTCCACTACCATGACATCTAGAACATGTCTCTTCACCAAAGCCACCTTTACCGTCACATTTATCACATTCACTAACTACATCTAAGTCAAAATCTTTCTCACAACCATAAATAGCTTCTTCAAAAGAAAGTTCTACTTGCATTAAGATATCAGATCCACGTCTTGCCCTACTACCCCCACGACTTCTACTAGAGCCTCCAAAACCGAAGCCTCCACCGAACAAGTCATCAAAGATATCGCCTAAGTCACTTGCATCAAAACCAAAGCCTGCACCATTAAATCCTCCAAAGCCAGAACCAGCTCCTGCTCCTCCAACACCAGCATGACCAAACTGATCATATTGACGACGCTTATTATCATCAGAAAGAACAGAATATGCTTCTTGGACTTCTTTAAACTTCTCTTCCGCATTTTCTTCTTTACTTATATCAGGATGATATTTCTTAGCAAGTTTTCTAAAAGCACTTTTTATCTCATCTTTACTAGCAGTTTTAGATACACCTAACACTTCATAATAGTCTCTTTTAGTTGCCATATACTACACCTTCCTTCTAATATAGACTTCGTTAATTATTTAAAGATATAAATTTATCTAAAGTTTCTTTAAACATTTCCATCGCTTCATCAAATACTTTAGTATCAGTTAAATCTATATCTATAATTTTTAATACTTCTAATGGATAATCTCTGCCTCCACTCTTTAAAAATTCTAAATATTTTTCTTTAAAGTTAGGAGTATTATTTAAAATATTTTTAACAATATAACTTGCTATAGATAAACCAGTTGCATATTTATATACATAAAATGGTGTATAGAAATGTGGTATTCTTAAACACTCATATCTAACTTCATCATCAACTATTACATTAGGACCAAAATATAATTTATTTAATTCATAATAATAGTTACAAATACCATCACTTGTTAATACTTCCCCTTTATCAGTTAATTCATGAATATATTTTTCAAACTCTGCAAACATAGTTTGTCTAAAGATAGTCGCTTTAAATAGATCAAGTCTTTCATTTAAGATAAATAGTTTCTCATCATTAGTATTAGCATTATCTTCCATATAATATGAAAGTAATAATTCATTTACAGTTGATGCTATTTCAGCAAGAAATATTGGATAACTTGATTTTTCATAATCATTATAATGATTAGAAAAATATGTATGCATAGAGTGTCCTAATTCGTGAGCAAGTGTTGATACATCATTATATTCACCTACATAATTAAGTAAGACAAATGGTTTTGTATCATAACTACCACTAGAATAGGCACCACTTCTTTTATTTAAATTAGGATATTTGTCAATATAACCTTCCTTAAATGCTTTATTAAGTTCTCTACCATATTCTTCTCCTAAAACACTTAAAGCATCTTTTACTAGTTTCTCTCCTTCTTCAAAACTATATTTTTTTGAGATGTTTTTAACTGTACTAACATAACCATCATATAAATGAAATTCATCTATACCAAGTATTTTCTTCTTAATATCAAAATACTTATAAAGACTTGGTAAATTATCATGCACTACTTTAATTAAATTATTATAAAGCTTAGTAGGTATAAAATCATTAAATAAACTAGCTTCTATACTTGAATTATATTTTTTTAGTTTACTAGATACTGATAATGCTTCACATGTAGATGCTAATGTTGATGTTAAAGTATTTTTAAAATTACCATATACTTTATGATAGTTAATAAATGCTTCTTTTCTAACATCTCTATTTTTAGAGCTTAAGAAAGTACTATAATTACTAGAAGTAAGTTCTACTTCCATACCTTCTTCATCTTTAATAGTACCAAATTTCATATCAGTATCCATTAAAAAGTCTGCTGTATCACTACTACTATCTAATACTTTAGAAAAAGCTGTTATAATGTGTTCTTCTTCTTTAGATAAAGTATGTTCTTTATGTCTTAAAACATCCAATATTTGATGTCTAAAAGAGCTAAGTTCTTGTTCTTTATCTAAATATCCTATAATAGTATCTTTATCTTGCTCTAAAATCATAGGAACCACAAAAGATGTCGCTTCACTATAAGTTTGATATAAATTATTAATCTTGAAATAAAGTTCTTGATAAATAGAATTACCTGTATCTTCATCATATTTACGTGCTGCATAAGTATATAACTTTTCAATTAATCTAGATGTCTTACTGTCTATTAGTAAGAACTCCTTAAAAGATGTACTATTATTTAAAAATGTATTTTGTATATTTCTTAATTTATCAATATTATCTTTAACCACATTATAATCTTTATTATAGTCATCTAAGTTCTTATAGACACTTTCTATATCCCATTTATCAGTAACTTTTACTTCTTCTCTTTTTAATAGTTTATCCATAATTTTTATTAACAAGAAGTAGTCCTAAATATAGCACTACTTCTTAGTTTTCCTTTCTATTCTTTTATTTTTCTTCAAAGTCTGCATCTTTTACATCATCTTTTTTATCTGATGTATCTTCACTACTGTTAGCATTTGCTTGGCTTTCTTTTTGTACGTTTTCATATACTTTAGTAGCAAGTGCCATAGCTTTCTCTTGTAGTTTATCTTTCTTAGCTTTAATATCATCTAAGTCGTTTTTATCAAGAGCTTCTCTTAAGTCTTTAATTAAATCCTCTGCTTCTTCTTTCTCGCCTCTTTCAACTTTATCTCCTAAATCCTTAAGTGATTTCTCAGTTTGGAATACAAGTTGTTCCGCTTCGTTCTTAAGGTCAGCTTCTTCTTTACGTTTCTTATCAGCTTCTTTATTTTCTTCAGCTTCTTTTCTCATTCTTTCAATCTCTTCATCAGATAGATTTGTAGATGATGTAATAGTGATAGATTGTTCTTTATTAGTACCAAGGTCTTTAGCAGTAACATTAACAATACCATTAGCATCTATATCAAATTTAACTTCAATTTGTGGTACTCCTCTTGGTGCAGGTGGAATATTTGTAAGTTGGAATCTACCAAGTGTCTTATTATCAGCAGCCATACTTCTTTCACCTTGTAATACGTGCACGTCAACTGCCGGTTGATTATCTGCAGCAGTTGAGAACACTTCACTCTTACTTGTTGGAATAGTAGTATTTCTTGGAATTAATACTGTCATAACACCACCTAATGTCTCTATTCCTAAAGATAATGGTGTAACATCAAGTAGAACGATATCATTAACATCTCCTGTTAAGACACCACCTTGAATAGCAGCACCCATAGCAACTACTTCATCAGGGTTAACTTCACGAGATGGTTCCATACCAAGTTCTTTCTTAACTGTTTCATATACAAGTGGAACTCTAGTAGAACCTCCAACAAAGATAACTTTATCTAAGTCTTTAGCTTTCAAATCTGCATCCCTCAAAGCATTTCTAACTGGTTCAAGAGTTGAATCAACTAAATCACTAATTAAGCTTTCAAACTTAGCTCTAGTTAATGTCATATCTAAGTGAAGTGGACCATCTGCTCCCTGTGAAATAAATGGTGCAGAAACCTGTGTACTTGTCATACTAGATAAATCTTTCTTAGCTTTCTCAGCAATCTCTTTTAATCGTTGCATAGCCATTTTGTCTTTAGTAAGGTCAACTCCATTTTCTTTCTTAAATTCACTAACAAGATAATCAATAACCTTATTATCAAAGTCATCTCCACCTAAATGGTTATTACCACTAGTAGATCTAACTTCTACAACACCATCACCAAGTTCAAGAATAGATACATCGAATGTACCACCACCAAGGTCATATACTAAGATTGTTTGATTCTTATCTTGTTTATCAAGTCCATATGCTAATGCTGCAGCAGTTGGTTCATTGATAATACGTTCAACCTCAAGTCCTGCAATCTTACCAGCATTCTTAGTCGCTTGCCTCTCTGCATCATTAAAGTATGCTGGAACAGTAATAACTGCTTTAGTAACACTCTCACCTAAATAAGCCTCAGCAGACTCTTTAAGATTACTTAAAATCATAGCAGAAACTTCTTCAGGACTATATTTCTTACCTTCAGCTTCTACCTTCTTATCAGTACCCATTAATCTTTTAATAGATGAAATAGTATTTGGATTAGTAATCGCTTGTCTTTTAGCAGCAGCACCTACTATTCTTTCACCATTTTTAAAAGCAACTACTGATGGAGTTGTTCTTTCTCCTTCTTTATTAGGGATTACTTTAGGTTCCCCAGCCTCTAATACAGAAACACAACTATTAGTTGTACCTAAATCAATACCAATTATTTTACTCATTTATATCCTCTCCTTTATCTTCATTATTATCTTTATTATTATCTTCTTCTAGTTTATTCACTCTAACAGAAGCAGGTCTAATAACTCTATCTTTAAGACGATAACCTTTAAGTAATACTTCCAAGACTTCTCCATCTTTAAAGTTCTTATCACTATCAATCATTAAAGCTTCCATAGTATTAGGATCATACTCTTTATGTTCTGCTTCTATTTCTTCTAAACCATATTTCTTTAATACATCATCAAAACTTGCATACATCATCTTAAATCCTTTTAAGAATTTAGATAACTCATCAGTAAGATTATTATCATCAAGCTTAATAGCACGTTCAAAGTTATCTAAGATTAAGATAAGTTCACTAATCAAATCCTGATTAGCATATTTTAATCTATTAGTAACCTCTTCTTCTTTTCTTTTACGATAATTAATAAGTTCTGCTTGATGATATCTAATCTTATCATTTAAATCATTAATCTGTTTATCTTTCTCATCAAGTTCTTCTTTTAATTTTTTAATCTCTTCATGATGTTTATCATGTTTTTTAGACTTATCATGACATTCACAAGTCTTTCCTTTATCTTTACAGTTACAATTATTATCTTTATCAGTAACTTTTACTTGCTTCTCTTTAGTTTCCATCAAGTCACTACCTTTCTATATTTTCTTTTAAATACTCTAGAATACTAACAACTCTATCATATTCCATTCGCTTAGGACCAATTATTGCAAGAGTTCCCTCTTCACTATCAGTCTTAAAGTTAGTCTTAATAATAGTAACATCATCATCAAGTTTATTCTCACTACCAATATAAACTTCTATATTATTAGACTCATCTCTTTTAATCTCCTGAAGTATTTCTTTATCATCAAGTTTTTTAAACAAATCCCTAATCTTATCAACATTATCAAACTCAGGCTGTTCTAAGAACTTAGTTCTACCAACTACATTAATATCGGTATTTGTAATATCAGTAAAGACATTATAAATAGCATTATATAGTTGTTGATGCTGATCTACATATTTAGAGATAATAGGCTTAATCTCAAACTCTAACTTAGTACTTACTTCATCAATTGGTGTTCCTACTATTAAGTTATTAATCAACTCTACAGTTTTTTTAATATCTTCCATACTAACATTATCTAAAGTAATATTTTTATGTTCAACTTTACCTTTATCAGTTACAACTATTACTATTAAATGGTTAGTATCAAGTGGTACAACTCTAATTTCTTTAAGTAAGTTCTCATGACTTGCCTTACCTAACACCACCGCTGTATAAGAAGTCATATCAGAAATAACTTGTAAGCTTTTATTGATACAATCACTTAATTCTAATGATTGATTATGGAAAATAATTTGTAATTTTAGCATTTCTTCTCCATTCATCTTCTTAGCTTCCATTAAGTTATCTACATAGTAACGATATCCTTCTTCACTTGGAACCCTACCACTAGAAGTATGAGTTTTCTCTAAGTAGCCAAGTTCTTCAAGGCTAGCCATTTCACTTCTAACAGTAGCACTGGAACATTTTAATTTTTTGCATAGTTGATTACTACTAACAGGCTTAGCTTGTCTAATATAAGACTCAACAATTAATTTTAATATTTTCTTTTGTCTATCACTAAGCATAACTACCTCCTAGGCATTGTTTAATAATTCAAATGTTTTTAGCATTCTAAACTTTCCATTGCCAATATCATTATATGCAAAAGGTTAGCACTTGTCAACTCTTTTTGCTAACTTTTTTCTAATTAATGAGAATCTGCAAAAGCATTTAACTCAGTCTTAACATTATCAACAAAATCACTAGTAGTTCTTCTCTCAAAACTTAAGTTTCCTAACAATAAAAACAAAATTAATGTTGCCATAATTAATAAACTATATAAAACAGTAGAAATAGCAAACCCCTTATTGTTTAATTTCATATTATCCCTCTTCTATTACTTTTATAATACCATGATAATGACTATCTCTATCTATTACAAAATCACTATTAATAGCCCAAAGTCTAATAGAGTAATCTTCTTCACTATTAGCATCTAATGTATCTTCATATAAAATATTATCAGAATATTCATTAAGTATTTTAGCCTCAGGTGTTTGATGATCAACTCTTAAACTTAGTTTTAATAACTCAGATGGTATTGTTTTAGAAGAACAATTATCATTATTTATTTTATTAATATTAGGTTCTATTACTATTTTATAACTAACACTTCTATCAGTACTATTTTTAACAGTAAAACTATATTCAGTAGAACTAAGACCAACTGCATCACTTACAGGAGTAAATCTTGTTAAATTAAT
This sequence comes from Candidatus Onthousia faecipullorum, assembly GCA_018715925.1. Classification (GTDB taxonomy): domain Bacteria; phylum Bacillota_I; class Bacilli_A; order RF39; family UBA660; genus Onthousia; species Onthousia faecipullorum. The sequence continues at coordinate 27,491 of DVKQ01000059.1, read as the reverse complement.
TTTATTACCATCTTTATTATGAAATACTACTTCCATCTCTCCTGTATCTATATCTTGTTCTCTTTCACTAGAAAAATTATTATATATTAAATATGTAGAAACTATAGCAAAAACGAATAGAAAGATTATAATTATAGCACTTTTAATCATATGTCTACGATAATATTTTTGATACATAGAAAACACCTCTTTTTAATTATTGTAAAGCTTTTCTATAAATTTAGTCAATGTAAAGTTAATTTTTTACAAAATATAGTGTAAATTTTTAAAAAAACTCTTGAAAAACCTAATAGTTTGTTATATATTAATAATGTCTTATTTGTCCGCGTAGCTCAGCTGGATAGAGCAATCGCCTTCTAAGCGATCGGTCACGTGTTCGAATCACGTCGTGGACACCATTTATAAAATTAAACAGTCATATGACTGTTTTCTTTATCTTTAGGGGGAATTATGAAAGTACTAAATATAGATGTAAGTAATCTAAAGTTATTAGAAACAACAGAAAGTAAAGAGATATATGACTTAGAAAATGGATATATTTTAAAAAAATATATAAATGTAAATGAAAGAATATTAAATATATATAGAAAAAAATTAATACTAGCCAAAGATATAAGTATTAAAAACTTAATTAGTCCAGAATTTCTATATGAAGAAAATGGTAAAATAAATGGTTCTATAGAAAAGAAAATAACTGGCACATCTTATGCTAATTATTTAAGAGCTAAAAGAAAAAGAAATGAACAAATAACTCTTGAAGATGTTGGCAGTTTTTATATTAAAAAGCATGATATTATTATGGATGCAAATAAAGAAGATATTAACTTTCCAGATGGTTCTTATAATAATTTCTTTATTGATGAAAATGAAAATATTTACGCCATAGACTATGATGGTATGCAAATTAAAGGTATAACTTCAAGAGAATTTAATGAATTTGTTTTTAATGGTAATAATCGTTTCTTATTTAGAAACGAAAAATATATTGATGAAGGATTAATAAATTATAATATGGATATTTATATGATGGGAATAGAGTTTCTATTTCTTACAACAAAACTAGATCCCATTAGTTATAGATTAAAAAATATTGATGACTTTAAGGATTTCTTAGACTATGTAAATTTTCCAAATACTGAGTTAAGAAAAAAATTAGAGTTACTTTATAACTCTAACGAAGATAATAGGTATTTTAAAGATGAATTAGAAGATTTTATCAAGAAATATACTTTAACAACAGATAGAAAAGGAGTGCCAAGAATCTTTATAAAGAAGTAATTAACTTTCTCTAATTACTTTAATAGCATTGCCTATATTATTAATAGTATCACTTGCTATCATTGATATATCAGTATTATCTTCTTCTGCTAAGCATCCTGCTATACCATTTATTAATACACCTAGAGATATTGTTAATAAACTGAAATTTAAATAAGCAAGAAGTCCAGCAAGTATCCCTGATAAAACATCTCCACTACCTGCTGAAGACATTCCAGCACATCCTGTTTTAACTAGATAAGTAGTATTACCAGCAGTTATAATAGTAGTATGTCCTTTTAAAATAATAGTTATGTTATAAGTAGTAGCAAATTCTTTAACCAAGTATAAAGAATCTCTTTTTATCTCTTTTATATCTTTTTTACAAAGTCTAGAAAACTCTTTTAAATGAGGAGTTAATAATATATTACACTTTCTATTCTTTAATATATTTAAATCCATTCTAGATAATGTGTTTAATCCATCTGCATCTATTATCAAGTTACCTCTATAATTTCTAATAAGAAACTTTAATATTTCTTCTAAATAATCATCACTTCCTAACCCCATACCAAAAGAAAGTGAATCTAAGTCTTTAATAGATTCTTCTAATTTATCATAGAAATTATCGTCATAATCAGGTAATATACACAAAGTTTGTTCTAAGATATTAGGACCAAGTAAAGGTAATACTTCTTTTTTAACTAAAACTCTACTAATACCACAACCACTTCTAAGAGCAGTTAATGATAAATATGAAAGTTTTAAGGCACCAGAATACTCTACACTACCACCATATATCCCTGCTTTACCAAAGTCACCTTTATTAGAATCTATATTTCTTTCTTTTAATAAAAATTTTAGATCACTAATTTCTATTTCATAAGTATTATTATCTATCTTTCTCATGCGTCCTCCAAAAAGAAAGTATCCTCAAATTAATGAGCATACTGTACTGTTTTTTCTACTACTTCTTTTATATCTCTTTCATTAAATGGTTTCCTTAAGACATCAACTATTGGATAATTAAAAGCTTTAGCAACTAACTCATCATTACCTACTCCTGTAATAATAGAAACTGGTATTCTATCAAATAAATTATTATTTCTAAAATATTCTAATACTTGAAAACCATTAAAGTTAGGCATATTAAGATCAAGTAACATTCCTACTATCTTAATTTCATTATTATTAGATATTATTCTTAAAGCTTCAGTTCCATCATTCGCTTGTAATACTTCGAACCTGTTATTAAATATCTTACTTACAAAATTCTTTATAACTGCAGAATCATCAACTACAATAAGAGCTCGATCTTTTTTAGGGGCCACAAAAGTAGTAGCAGTACCAATTTCTTCCATACCTAAATACTGCTTAACTAAGTGGACAATTCGATCGAGCTCAGTTATCAATTCATCAAAATGTAGAGTTACATAATACATATTATTTTCTTTACTAGCCATTTCGTGGTTAAAAGCAAGATTAGCCAAAGTATCAAACCCAAAGTACTTAGCATCACTTTTTAGACCATGAACCAAAATAGCATAATTAGCCATATCGCCTTTTTCTTTAGTCTGTTTAATTTTCATTTCCTTTTCATTAATATCTTGAAGGAAGTCGCCCAACGTATCATCATAAGTCGACATATCTCCAAACAACTCTAAACTTTTCTTAACACTAACACCATTATTAATAAGTAAATTTACATCTCTCATAATAATACCCTCCATACTATAAAGTATAGCATAAATTACTGATTATTCAAATACTTATTTATAATATTGTCAAGAGCTTTACGTTCAATAGGTTTAGGTAAATAACTATTAAACCCTTCACTAAGATATTTCTCTTCCATACCAGCAATTGCATTAGCGGTTAAAACTACTACAGGAGTATTAAAGTTAGAATCTTCTTTTAGTTTATGAAATGTTTCTGTACCACTCATTCTAGGCATCATATCATCCATAAAGATTAAATCATATTTAATATATTTAACTTTTTCTAAACATTCCGCACCACTCATACAACTATCAACTGTTATACCATAGTCTTCTAATAGTCTAGTAGCAACTTTAATATTAAGTTTATTATCATCAACAACTAGAACACTCTTACCAACTACATCTTTATCTTTAGTAAGTTCTTCTCTACTTACTTCTATTGTATCTTCAAGTTTTACGTCGCTTGGAGCGATTTTTTGATCAATTGATACTGTAAATTTACTACCTTTACCATATATACTTTGAACAACTAATTCCCCATGCATAAGTTGTATTAATCTTTTAGTTATTGCAAGACCAAGGCCAGTTCCTTCGATAGTTGTATTTCTATCTTCATCAAGACGTTCAAACTTATCAAATAATTTATCAATCTTATCACGTTTAATACCAATACCAGTATCTTCAACAGAAACTATTAAACGACAAATATCACCTTTAATTAAAGAATCAACTTTAAATATAATATGCCCTTCTTTAGTATATTTTGCAGCATTTGTCAAAATATTAAGTATTACTTGTTTTACTCTAGTATGATCACCATATAGTACTTTAGGAATAGTCTCATCTATTTTAACAATAAGTTCTATTGGCTTTTCACCTATTCTAACTTTAGTTAAAGTAGTTAAATCATTAAACATCTTATAAGGATTATAGTTATTATTAATAATCTCTAATTTATTCGCTTCTATTTTAGAAATATCTAGAACACCATTAACAATTTCAAGTAAACTATCACTAGCCATCAAAATATCATTAACATCTTCCCTAACTCTATCAGGTAAATCAGGTTCTTCTTTCAATGCTTCGGCAAAACCAGTAATAGCATTAAGAGGTGTTCTAATTTCATGCGACATATTTGATAAGAAATCCGTCTTAGCATTATTAGCTTTTTCTGCCTGTATTCTCGCAAGATTTAATTCTTCTATCATTTTCAAATCTGGATTTTCTATAGTAAAATACAAAATTGCAACTATAATTGATAAAAAGAAATTAATTAAAAATAAGTCTGGAAATAATCTTTGAATTACTATTATTAAAACTATCGAAATAATCATCATAAACAAAGGAGTGTATTTATATAAAATAATATTTTTTCTGTTTTTTAATGCAAAGAAAATAGATATTAATATACAAATAGCAGCGATTATATAAACAATAGCAACTGATGAACCTTGAGGAAATACAACATTATTAGTAAATGTAAAACTAACTGGCAAGATATAAATTATAAAAGTAAGAACTATAAATATTCCTAATAGATAATGAAATATTTTTCTAAAATGTTTAACTTTTTCTTCATTTATTTTCCTATTATAAGAAATAACATAAATATAAAAAGTAAAGGCAAATATCCAGGCCACAAAATATAGTAACTCTGTTTTAACAGCAAAAAAGTATAAAAAGCTATCAACAGGATAACCACCTACATATAGAAAATATCCTAGTATATCAAATATTAGACCTATCGTCGTAGTAATAATTAAAAATTTATATATTTTAGTTTCAGTATTAACTACGCTACCTTTACTAAAAAAGAAAAATGCAAATAATAAAATATATACTAAACTACATATAGTAAAATATGCTCCCATTATTTTCCACTCCTATCTTCAATAGTAATATATCACAAAAAGAAGAGAAGTGCAAAAAAACTCGAATTTTTCCGAGTTATTTTAATACTTTAACATTAATATTTTTTTCTTTTTCTAGAGTTTCATTCTTATATTTTTCATTATCAGCATCTTGTAAAACATTCCAAGCAAGCTTACCATTAGCACTTTTGGGAAGTGTTTCATGATATTCAATATAATGTGGGAGTTTTGCTTCTCCTAAAATCCCATAAATTAAAGTATTTATTTTATTCTCTAAGCTTTCTATATCAATATCAGAGTTTTCTAAACTAATATGATATTTACATACGAATTGTAAATCGTCACTAGGTATTTTAGTAACTATACTTTCTTTGATTTCTGGTATAGTACTTAATAAATTCTCTATCTGTTGAGGATAAACATTTTCTACACCACAAACAAAATTTCTCTTTACTCTATCTATAAATTTCTTTTCATTTGTAACAGGATCAATAATAGCAACATCGCCAGAATTTAACCAGCGTGTACCATTTTCATCTGTCACAATAACTTTGCTAGTCTCTAAAGGATTATTATAATAGCCTTCCATCATACCACGACCTGTTACAAATAAAACACCTGGTTTACCCTTCTCTACCTCTTCAAAAGTTACAGGATCAACTACTTTAGCACCTACAAATGGTAACATATGACCAATTGTACCATCGGAATTTAGATTACCACGTTTTACACATACAGGAGCCCACATTTCAGTCATACCTAAACCGTTATATAAACTGTCTTCAGCATCAAATACATCAAAAATAATATTAGTTAAGTTCTCTGTTTTAGAAGTTAATTGTTCACCACCTGAAACTCCAGCTTTTAAGAAACTCATATCAAGCCTATTCTTAACAGTTGAGTCTAAATTTTCTAAAGTATTTCTTACTATTTTATAGAACTCTTTTTGGTCCTTTTCACCCATTTTACTTAAATTCTTATATTTTTCATATATATTTTTATCAGCATTCTTTAAAACATAATCAATATAAGCATTCCACTGAATAGGTCCACCAAAAACACCATTAGGTTGTTCTTTATAAAGTAATTCTGCAAAGTCTTGTGGCATAGCTTTAGAAGTTAAATGTATTTCCAAACTTCTATTTAAAGCATATTGCATGGCAAAAGCTCCAAAAGCCATAAATTCTGGTAAATTACCTAAGAACTTATCACCTGGATTTAAAGGCAAAACATAATTAGCACCTTTAGTAACTGTACTTAATCCATTACCATTTAACATAACCCCTTTATGTGTACCACTACTACCACCTGTAAACGTTATATCACTAATATAAGTGTTCATATCGTTGGCAATAGAAATATTGTTGTTATTATTCTTTGTTTTCTTTAAATAAGTAGACAATCTTTCTTCTTTATCAAAAACAAAGTTTTTAGAATATAGCATAAATAGATTTAATAAGGTTTTTTCTTTCATAGAAGTCTTTACACTATCAAATGGGGAGAAATAAAGACTATCAACTCCATATTTTTTACTAACAGTAGAAAACTTCTTAGAAAACATATTAATGCCAATAAACATCTTAGGATTAACAAGTTCAATATCACTTTTCATAGCAGCTTCAGTTTCAATTGGATTGATAGCACAAACAGTAGCCCCTAACTTATAAAGAGCTCTTTTTAAATATAAAGCGGATGGAACATTACCAGCAGCAAAAGCAATTCTATCTCCTTCTCTAACACCTTTTTCTTTTAAAGCTTTAGCATATTCATCTACTCTAGTGTGAAACTCCTCATAAGTAATTTTTTCACCTTGTTCTGTTACAAGAGCAACATTATTCATATATTTTTCATTTTCTTTTAATTGGAACTCATAAGGATTTACTTCTTCAGGGATTAAAGCATCCTTAGCATCATTATTGTAATAATCAATATCAGTATATTCACTGTATTTTAGATCATTATTCTTCATACAAATTCTCCTTTACTTTTTTATTTCTATTTCATCATAAGTATAGGAAGATACTGCATTACCTATTTTAACTTGATAAATAGAGCCTATTTTCATAACAACAACCCCTGTTATTCCAGTATCTTTAATAACTACCTCGCTGCCAATCTCTATATCGTCATCAACTTCATCAAAGCTTGTATTCTTTACTATCAAACCCATATTTCTACATTTTTCCTTTCCAACCTTATTATAGAAAAAATATATTTAATTTGTCAATTATTACTATATATTTTATTAAGTTTATGCTAATATTTAAGTAAATTGAGGTGGATTATGGAAGATATATTAGTACTACTAGATAATAAAAATATTGAATATAAAATGATTAAACATAAAAGAGTCTATACTATAGAAGAGATTAAAGATATTAATCTAGATAATGAAGGTCTTATTCCTAAGAACATCTTTTTAAGAAATGCTAATGGTAAAATCCATTATTTAGTTACTTGTTATCCTGACAAAAAGGTAGATATTAAAAAGCTTGCTAAAGACTTAGATAGTACACGTCTTTCTTTTGGAAGTCCCGAAAGATTAAAGAAATATCTAAATGTAGAAAAAGGCTCTGTCTCACCACTAGGTTTTATTTATGATGAAAACTCCGAAGTTATCTTTGTCTTTGATAAAGATTTAATTAATAAGACTATAGGAGTTCATCCTAATAGAAATGATTATACTATTTTTATAAGATTTAAGACTCTAGTTAAATTAATAGAAGAACATGGTAATAAAATTATTTATTTAGATATATAAAAAGATAGAACACGGATTGTATTCTAGCTTTTTTGTGGAAATATTTATTTCTCCAATATATAATATAGAACTATACATACTATCATATAGTTTTTTTGAATTGTTTCCTAATATAATTACATTTTATGTGAAACAAATCATTTTATAGCTATATTTAACTTTCTATTACTATATTTTAGATATTTTTTCTCTTATATAACTATCTAATAAGAGAGAATCTTTTTCCACCCATTTATAGTCACTATGTTCTTCGCTTAATTTTATTATTAAATCATCTGAATTAACATCTACAATAAAATCTATTTCTATATTATGAACTAATTCTCCGTTTTTTTGTTTTATTTCGTCAGTATAATGTGTAATTATTGGATTAAAATCATCACTAAACCCTATTTCTTCTTTAAGTTCCCTTGCTAGACCTTGTTTTATTGTTTCACCATCTTCTAAATGTCCACCAGGAAATTCCCAAGCACCTGGAAATAATATGTCATTATCATTTCTTTTAACTACTAAAAACAAATCATTATCTTTCAATATTCCAGTTAATACTATATTTCTTTTCATAAATTATTACCTCCTAATTTGTTCATTATATTAACAGAAAACTATAAAGACATAAATAACCTTTACCTTTCAACAGCTCTATTTTTGTAGTTATACAATAGATGTGAAACAATTCTATATATAAAAATAGAATTATATATAGAGAGAAAACTTAATTTAGTCTCTATTTTCCTTTAAAGGAATAGTTAATAAACCATTATTATTAATACTACTTTTTCTAACATCCTATTATAACCTTAACATAATTATATAATCTATAAATCTGTTTTATTATTTAATAATTTCCAATTTAATTCCCACAAAGCATTTCTATTACTATCTCATTTTAATCTAGCTTTAGCGTCTTCATAAGATAACCATTCCATCTTAGTATGTTCATATGATAATCTTATAGTTTCATTTGTAGTATCTATTCCATAAGCTATACAGTTTTGAAACATTACTCTAGCTTGTTCTGGTTCATCTTTAATATTAGAATCAAAACTAACTGTACTAACTATATTAGCAATAGATTCTTCAAAGTCATTTTTTATATCTTCTTTTGTAACACTTGTATCTTCAATTAAATCATGAAGAGCTCCTGCTATTACTATATCTTCGTTATAATTATATTGATAAAGCATATATGCTACTTTAAAACTATGAAACAATACTGGTTTTGTATTATGACCTGTTTTTCTTAAATTATAAGCGACATAATGCAAAGCCACATCCATTTTCTTGCCTAATTCCATTTTTTCTTGAGTCATTTCATCTCATTCCTTACTCTATAACAATATTTAGATGATTATCTATAATTTTTTTAACATCAACTTTCTTTATTACAATTACTCCTGTTATTCTTATAAACTGGCTTACCATCTTCAAATGCTACATATCTATTATAATACTTTTCATAGTATTCTTTAAAGATTAAATATACTGTATCAATACCATTACCACTTTCTATAATACTTTCAAATTCTTTTATAGAAACCCATTTAACATCTTGTACTTCATCCTCTTGTAATTTTAAATCTTTTATATCAATATTAGATTTTAATAAAAACACTTCAACAAAATCATTTATTCGAGTATATGAACCAATAAATTTTAAATCTTCCTTATTTACTTGTATTCCTAATTCTTCATCTAACTCTCTAATTGCCCCTGTAATTGCATCCTCACCTAAAAGAGTGCCACCAGATGCTGTTTCCCACTTATTAGGATATTTTTTAGATGTAGAAGCTCTCTGCTGTATCAAGAGTTCATCATTATCATTAATAATCCATACAAAGCAAGATAGTCTAAATTCTCCTTCTGTTAACTCTTTTCTATCTTTAGTATAATTTAATTTCTCATGTTTGTCATTATAAATATCAACTAATTCCATAAGTATCATCTCCTAATTAAGTTTTAATATTTTATTATTCTTTTTGAAATATATATTTTCATACCAATTAATAAATTCATCTGTTGCAGATGTATGACCATCATGACGATGGTCTCTTTCATAATCAGTCATTTCTGCCAAAGTCTTATCATGATTCAAAGGAATAAAAACACTCCATAAATTAGACATTGCTTTTCTTTCTATATTACCACGTATTGATAGTGATAAAGTACCTTTACTTTCTCCATAAAAAGTATAAAAATCATTTCCATCATAAAAGGTTAAACAATCAACAAATTTACATGCTCTATTAGTAACATTTTTCATAACCTCAAGCAGATTATCTATATTAGAACTAACTCCACTTCTTTTAACAAAAGCTCCTGGATAATTTGGATTATTAGGATAATCTTCAATATAAAAACCTGTATCTGCTACAAAAACAGGTCTACCTACTACTTCATAGGCCTTTCTTGCCAATTTTCATCATAATCAACTAATTCAACTATTCCTCTTTTTAATGACATAAAAACTCCTCCTTATTTCTACTTTCAATATACTAATCAATATTTATATCATTAACACTTCCTTTAATTACTAAATGTTAAACCATTATCATTACTAACTAACTCTATATCTTTTAAATCATTTTCTACTGGAACTGATACATCTAAAACTAACTTATCTTTTTTAAGATAAGGTGTATTATTAATATAATAGTAGTCTAAATCTCCATAACCATTTATAGTAATAGAAACATCACTAAAAGACTCACCTCCATCAGTAGTAACTAAAAACTTTTTATATCTATCATCACGGCCTAATAATCCTAAATCAAAGATAAAGCCAATATTCTCATTAACAAAAGTAACATAAGTATCTCTATTTACAATTAAATATTTATCATCATTTTCTAAGATATTTTTAAAACTTAAGCCATTATCAGTAGATTTTTCTACAATAATTATATCTTTACCTGCTAAAGCAGAATCAATAACTCTTACTCTAATTATATCAGTTTTATTAAATCTACTTTCATATAAAATATTTCCTAAAAAACTCTCTATTGTCGTAGAACCATAACTACCATTTTTAACATCTATTTTTTCTATTTCTTCTTCAATATTTTGACTATATGTATAGTTAATTAAATCTCCCTCATCATCAAAAAACTCTGTCATTGAATAATTTTCTTTACTAATCTCTTTATCATAATGCATTTTCTTCCTTAAAGTATTTCCTCTAACAAAAGGATTAATATAGTCATAATAAGAAACTGTATCACTTGCTAAAAACCTACTCCTTGATTCCACCATCTTTTTATTATATAGAGTAACAATACTTTCTCTATCTCCTAAAAAATAACCTAAAATCAAGAATAATAATATAACAGTAACTATTTCAATAAATAGATATGAGGTAAAAAGCTTAAATTTAGCCTCTTTCTTTGTTTTATATATACTTATAATTCCCAAAATTATAGTTATTAAAATTATTATAATAGAGATAAGTTTAATAATACCAAAATAAGTATAATTATAGTAAGCAAGTACTATGTAACCAATAAAATATAATATTACATAGATTACTCCATAAAACAAAGGACTTTTTAATAAGTTTTTCATAAGTATCTTACTCCTTTATCCTATTATACTATCTTTTTAACACTTTAACATAATAATCTTCAAAAGAGTTAAAACATCCCATAGAAAGAATTTTATCTATCATATCTTTATTAAAAGGATAGTTCTCATAATAATCATTAGGCCATAATTTACAACTAAAGTTTTGATAATTACTTAGTTCATAGATTTTATAATAGTCTTTCTTTATTTTATCTATATCTAATTTACCTTCATTAAAAAGTTGATATAACTCTTTTCTACGCTCTTCCCTTTTTAAAAATATAGTCATCTCTTCTTCTGTTAATTTCTTATAATCTTCAATACCTTTTTTTTTATTTGCTACATGTTGTAATGAAAAGTGAAACTCTACAAATAACTGTTCATCAATAATATCTTTAATACTAACTTCTTCATCAATACTATTACCTATAAAAGAAGAGAAACCACCTAACTCTTGAACTCTTAAAAGCATTGGTATATCTCTATCACTATCCCCTATTGCATACATACTAAAAGGCTCTTTTTGAACTTGTAAAAAATCATCTATCGCTTCTTCTTTCTTAGAAACACCTATACCATAAACTCCATTATTACCTAAATAATATATTTTACCATGAGTATTTTTCTTAATAACATTATCATCATCATAAATCCTGCCATTACCTTGTAAATAATATACAAGTCTATCTCTGAAAGATTTATCAACAGATTGATGTAAAGGTATTAACATATCATTAAATATATAACCAATACTACCATGACCATTAGGAGAAGTAACTACCGCTACATAATTTCCTTTACTTAAAAACTCATTTAAATATCTAGATACCATTTCTACTTCTTTAGTCCACTCATTATTACTATTAATTAAGGTATCAACTAAATCAGTAAATAATACTTTTTTCATTATAAATCCCCCATAAGTAAATTATATGCTTATTATACTAGCATTGAAATTTAGAGACAAGTAAAAAGATAATAATAATTTATACTATTTCTTACAAATGTTATGATTCTATTTTCTTTATCTCACTTGCTTTATTTAAGACATTAAGTTGATAACTAGCAATTGAAGATAATATATTAAATCTTTCTTCTTTAGTCTTTCCTTCTTTAATTAGTTCAGCATTATGACTCTCTAAATTAGATAAAACTGTTAATTCATTTATAGTAGCATAATCACGCATATTAGAAGTCTTAGCAAGTTCTTTATTTAATTTTCTCCATTCTTTAGCAGTTGTCTTAAACAGAATAACATTTAAAATATCTGCTTCTTCTGCATATTTTAACCAGCTCTTATCTTTATAATAATCAGTATTAGGCAATATATAATTTTTAATAGCATCTGTATGAATTAAATAATTATTTTTACTAAGTAGCCTCTTAGCATTCCAATCTTTGTTTTTGCTTTCCTCTGCTTTTAATCGTTGAAATTCTTTTATTAAATATAGTTTAAATACAGGGCTTATTGCCGAAGCAAATTCAAAAGCAATATCTTTATGAGCATAAGTTCCTCCATATTTTCCTCTTTTAACATACAAACCTATAGCATTAGTCCTTTCAGTCCACTCTGTAACACTTGGCGTAAAAGTTAATAATCCAACCTGTTCTATAAAGTGTTCAGATTCGAACACTTTAAAATTAGGATTATTTAATTGTTCCCAAGTAGATAAAAATTCTAATGTATATCTATTCCTCAACCAATTTCTGATAACATCTGCAGCACGTGAATTATCACTCTTACCCTTTGCAATATCGGAAATACAAATGTAATCTTCATTATTATCATTAACAATCGAAATTTTAATATCTTTTACTGTTATAACATTATTTTTCATTATCTTCCTCCTTTATTTTTGTTATTGATAAAGTGTAACCAAAAGGTTCCAAAATTTTAATTAAAGTATTTATCTGTGGATGTTTTTTTCTATTCTCAATAACTGCTATCATTTCTCTTACTACTCCAACTTCATCAGCCATTTTTTGTTGACTAAGACCTAATTCACCCCTTAGTTTTATAAAATCACATATTAATTTGTATTCTAATTCCATTATTCTTTTTTCATCTTTTATTTTATTCATACTTATCACCTAAAACGAGTATATAGCAATGTAACGCAGTAGTCAATAGACTACAATTAAAATATTAAAAAGAAAATAAATTTTTTCATGAGATGCCAAACTTATATGTCTAATTATACTATTTTCAATGCTTTAATATACATTTATTTTTAACTAAGCCTGTGTCATTAAAAAAATATAAATTATTAACAAAAATTAATGAAACTAAAAAACTTATATAAACACCAAAGGAGTCGAAATCGACTCCTTTTAAAGTTGTACTATTCTTTAATTATTCTCTTACTACAATAATATGTAATTAGCAAGTATCCTCCATATATTATTACAAGAAGTAATGCTGTTAAGACTATTGCAAGCAACAGACTTTCATTACCAAATGTTTCTAAGATATAATTACAAAACATAATACCAAAGATAGAATGGATGATAGCAATTACAAGAGGTGCTAAGAAGAATATGGCTATTTGTCTAAATAAAGCTTTATTAATAAGTTTTTCATCGGCCCCAATTTTTCTTAACATCTTAAATCTTTCTTTATTTTCTGTCGCTTCACTTAACTCTTTTAAAGCAAGTATCGCTGCACTACTTATTAAAAAGATTACACCAAGATATAGACCAATAAAAGTTACTAAAGCACCAAGACCTACACTACCTTCATATATAGAAAGTCTTGTACCAGCACTTATTGTTGAACCAATATTTGTAAGAGCATCACTTTTACTAATCAAAAGGTCTTCTATTTCTTGTTTTTCCTCTTCTGTATCTGCTTTATAATTAGCATACATATACTCTTCTTCTACTGTTAAATTACTAACAGCATCATCTGGTACAATAAAGACACCAGCATTAATATGACTATTAGATATTACTAAAAAACCATCTTTACATTTATCATACTTAGGATAATAAGTCTTACCATCAATAATAATAGGAGTATTTAATCCTAAGGCAGCATTTCTAACACTTACCATATTATCATAATCTGCAATTACTAGATATTCATCAGAGTCTAAAGTATAAGTATCAAGTCCTAGTAGTTTGGCAACTTTATTATAGTCACTAACAGTAACAATCTCTTCTATTGCATCATAAGTCATAAATGGATATTTTTCTTTCATATAACTATAAGTACTACCTAGAGTATCTTTTAAAGTAAGATTAGGTGTTGTATAAGTATTAATATTTACTATATCTTTATAATAATCATTTATATTAAATCCTACACTATTTAAATCCTCTTCTATACTTATATAAGAATTATTTACCTGCTGTTCACTATATCCAAACTCTTCCATATACTCTTTTGGTATATTTTTAGTTTTTAAAAACTGGATATCAATAGGTGCTAGTTCTTGTAAGTTAGATGTCATAGCATTTTTCATAGACATGCAACTAGAAAAGACACAGATTGTTACAAATAACATTAAACATATAACAGTCATAGAAAATACTGTTGTATTAATCTTACTACTAAACTGTTTTATCGTAAAACTATTTAAGCCTTTATAATAGAATTTCTTAAAGTGTTGTAATACTCTTAAGACAAGTCCTGATAGTGAGAAAAATAGTAAAAATGTACCTACAGCACCAAGACCTATTGGTAAAAACACTTGCCAAGTTTCTCTTAAGTTTTCTACATTACCTGTTACTTGATAATACGCATATCCTAACATAACAACTGCTATCACAAAGATAACTATACATAGATAAGGATTTTTTAACTTAACAGTTTCCGTCTTCTTATTAGCATTTATTAAATCTATTAACTTACAACGTGATACACTAATAGTATTAAATATCATAACAAGTAAGTACATTATACTAAAGTAAATTATCGTCTTAATAATAGCATTAGTACTTATAACAAAGGTAAACTCGGTAAGGTCTGCTTCAAACATATTAGCAACAATAACACTCATAACTTGAGATAAAGCACAACCAAGTACTAGTCCTACTACAAGTGATAATAAACCAATTAAGAATGTTTCTACTACTAGTATTTTAGAAATTTTACCTTTACTCATCCCAAGAGTCATATAAATACCAAACTCTTTATTCCTTCGTTTCATTAAAAATCTTGAAGCATAAATTATAAGGAAACCTAAAACAAAAGAAACAAAGACTGATACTCCACTTAACATATTTAACATTAAGTCTATTATATCTCTAGTACTCTCTGATACCCTCATCATCGCTGTCTGTGAGTCTATTGCATTAAAAACATAGAATATCGCAACACCAAGTACTAAAGTAAAAAAGTAAATAGCATAGTCACTAACACTCTTCTTAATATTTTTAAAAGCTAATTTAAAGAGCATCATTTAAATCCCCTCCTAAAAGGGTAACTACATCAATAATCTCATCAAAGAACTCTTTTCGACTCTTATCTCCCCTTATAATTTCATTGAAAATCTCTCCATCTTTAATAAATATTACTCTTTTAGCATAACTAGCTGTAAAAGCATCGTGAGTAACCATTAAAATAGTAGCATTTAACTCATCATTTAAGTAATTAAAACTATCGAGTAACATTTTACTGGATTTAGAATCTAAAGCACCAGTAGGTTCATCTGCAAGTATTAATTTAGGCTCTGTAATAATAGCACGTGCACTAGCAACTCTTTGCTTCTCACCACCACTCATTTGATATGGATATTTGTTTAAAATATGAGTTATTCCTAATTTTTTAGCAGTATCTTTAATAAGTTTATCTATTTCTTGATATCCTTTATCTTGAATAGAAAGAGCTAAAGCAATATTTTCATAAGCAGTTAAGGTATCTAATAGATTAAAATCTTGAAAGATAAAACCTAACTCTTCCCTTCTAAACTTATTTAAATCATTTCCCTTTAATTTAGTAATATCAACACCATTCATATAAATATGACCTGAAGTTACTCTATCAATAGTAGAAATACAATTAAGTAAAGTTGTTTTACCACTACCAGATGATCCCATAATAGCGACAAATTCACCTTTACTTACTTCAAAAGAAATATTATTAATCGCTTTAGTTAAACCACTTTTTGATCCATAATACTTCTCAATATTATCAATCTTTAATAAATTTGACATAATTTCTCCTCCTCGAATAGAAATATACTACTATTTATGTCTTTTGTCGTCTGTTTAACCTTACAGAATCTTACTTTTTTGTAACATTATAAAAATCCTTTTTATAAATTGTAATAGTAACTTTAGTATATTCATCCACTTTAGAATCAATCTCTATTTTATGTCCTAATTTTTCACATAACTCTTTACATAAATAAAGCCCCATACCTGTAGATTTAGAACTAGTACTTCTTCCATTATTACCTGTAAAAGTCTTATTAAAAACTCTTGGTAAATCACTTTTACTAATACCTTTACCATTATCATAGATTGTAATAGTAACATAATTATCAAAATCTTCACCATTTATTTCTAAAGAAGAATCTTTATCTTTTTTATATTTAATACTATTACTAACAATCTGATTAATAATAAACTCTAACCATTTAGAATCTGTTAATACTCTTAAATTACAATTATCTACTTTAAAGTCTATACCTAAGGCAAGTAAATCATCTTTATTTCTTAATGCTACATTTTTAATAATAGTATCAAGATTCCACTCTTTAATTAAATAATCATTATTAGCATTTTCACATCTTACATAATAAAGAATTTGTTCTACATCATCTTCTATTCTCTTTAACTCTCTTAAAGTATTTTTATCTTTTCTATTAATTAAGGTAAGACTTGCAAGAGGAAGTTTAACTTCGTGTATCCATAACTCTATATATTCTTTAAAGTCTTCTTGTTTATTTTTTAAATTACTAATCAAATCATGTTCATTTTTATTAACTTCATCTAAAACATCATAAAGTATCCTACCTTCTAAAAAGTTTGGTTCAAGTAACATCTCTATCAAAAGATATTTTTTATCTAATGTATTTAATTTATCAAGTAATTCATTATAGAAATTTCTTTTCCTAAAGTAATCAAAAAATAAAATAACAAAAAAGATTACAATAGTAAAAACAGCCATAAAGATAATGATACTACTAGATAATTTTAAAGCGATTAAGAATAATATTAAAATAATTATATAACTAATAAAGATTATAAAGGCATATAGTTTATCTTTTAAATAAGTACTTAGTTTCATTTTAATAAATAACCTTCTCCCTTTCTTGTAACAATAACGTCATCGTATCCCATCTCATAAAGTTTTCCTCTTAATCTACTAATATTAACTGTTAAAGCATTATCATTTATATAAAGATCACTATTCCATAAATAACTCATTAGATCATCACGATTTACAATACTACCCCTATTATTTAAAAGATAAGTAAATATTAACATTTCATTTTTAGTTAAATAAAACTCTTCCCCATCTTTAACAATAATTCCTTTATTAGGATATATCTTTAAATCATCATATTCTAAGTAATCAAAGCTTTTCTTCATCCTTTTAAATATATTATTAATTCTAAGTAAAAGAATAGTAGGGTTATATGGTTTAGTAATATAATCATCTGCTCCATAACTAATAGATAATACTTCATCAATTGTTTTATTACTACTAGTAAGCATAATAACTGGAGTATTTATTTTATCATCACGAAGACTTTTAAGTAATGTTTCTCCATTTAGATAGGGAATATTAATATCTAAAAGGATTAAATCTGGATTAAGTTTAATAATCTCTTCTTTACTATTTTTAAAGTCTGTTAACACTAATACTTCATAACCTGAATTAGATAATAAATTAGATAGCTCATCTCTTAAAGTTTCATCATCTTCTACAATTAATATTTTTTCCATAAATTTCACCCAATAATAGAATATCAAAAAAAATAACTTTATGCATTAAAATTCTTGATTATTAACCAATATTAATGTATGTTATTTGTAGAAGAGGCGATAATTTCATTCTGTTACATTTGTAACGGGAACGTCGCCTCTTTATTTTTCAAATTTCTCTTACATATTATTTAGTGCTTATGATATATTAGCAGCAAGAGAAGTGGATATCACACCTCGGTATAATACTGGGGCATCCACTTCTTTTAATTTTTCCTTGCATATAATCTGCAAATGATGATATATTGTCAATAGAAGAGGTGGTTATTTTATTCTGTTACTTCTTGTAACGGGATTAACACCTCTTTAATTTTTTTAAATTTTACTTGCGTATCATTTAGTACTTATGATATATTAATAACAGAAGAGGTGGATATCATACTTCGGTTTAATGCTGGAGCATCCACTTCTTTTAATTTTGTATTATATATAAAATAATTATTATCTTTTTCAAGCACATCAATATTAACAGAATAAAAACAATTATTACATTTAATAATTTTGTTAAAATAATGCCATCTAGTATTTTTATGATGTCTTTTTTGATGTTCTTTGCTCTCAGCTTTTGAATAATTATAAGACGTATTCGATATCATATCAATATAATTATCACTAAAAGCAATATTTTGTCTAGCATTATATGACTTTTTTGTTTCATATTTTCCTGAATGCTGATATGCCCTAAAATTCCTTCTAGTTTTTTGGTTAATCAAAGCCTTTATCTCTTCCCCATTCAGAAGATAAGATATTTCTTTACCCTGATACTCTTGTTTAAAGAGTTCATTTATATACTCTTCCCTTTCTTTCCTAGTATATTTGTCTAAATTTTCATCAAGCTCATATACTTCTATCGAGCCAACTTTTTTCATGCTCATAAATGTTCTCCTCATATATATAATTAACGAGAAACATTTTTTTGCTCCAAAAATTAAAAAGATACCTATATTAAAGTATCTTTGAAGTTTTTACTAATTGGCTATTTAATTATTTATGACTTACCAAATTTGTTTTGACAGACTATAATTAAAATGGTATATTAATACCAGTAGTGCCAGGGAAACTTTAGAAGCCCCTGGTCATTTTATTTAACATTACTTTTCATCTAACAATTATCCCTAATATTTCTACATTATAAGTATTATCTCCTACTTTATAACTTACTTTATCTCCTACTTTTTTACCATAAATTGCAGAACCTAAAGGACTGTTTATTGTAATACTATTATCATCTATATTACTATTAATATCACCTGTTATTATATATTCTTCTACTATCTCATCATCAATAAATAATAACTCTACTTTTGTATTAATACTAACTGTTCCATTAGATTCTTTATCTACAATAACTATATCTTTTAACATACTTTTCTTTTTATTATACTTTTGAAATAGTTCTGCTTCTTTATGCATAGTCTCTTCATAAGCAAAATTATCGTGCCATCCATCTCCATAAGCATCATCACTAGCATAAATACTCATAAGTTTAGCATTCTCATCTATTTCTTTTTTAATATCTTCAAGACTCTTTAAGTAGTTTTCATACCCTACTTTGTCTAAATATATTTTACTCATAGATAATAAGCTCCTCTCTTGCTCTCGTACAAGCGACATAATATAGATATTTATTCTTCTTAAAAGACTCATCACTATCTACTATGATAACACTATCAAACTCTAACCCTTTTGCAATATAACTTGGTACTACTACTAAATCTTTAATAAAAGCTTTAGACTCTTCTGTTAATAAACTAATACCTAAATCATCTTTTAACAAATCAAAAATAACTTCTGCCTCTCTATCTTCTTTAGTGATGATAGCAAGAGATTTATATGTATTAGTAAGAGTGCTTATATCAGTAAGTAATAACTCTTTAATGTCTTTAGGATTTCTAATTATTACATCTTTATTATTACTCTTCTTAATGGCATTAACATAATCTAAATTTAATATCTTATTAGTATATTCTATTATCTCTTTAGTAGATCTATAAGTCTTTAATAACTCTAAATAATTACTATCATTAAATATCTCTTTTAATTCTTCTAAAGAATCATATTTATAATAAGGATTAATATTCTGATTAACATCACCTAGTATTGTAAAGTCAGCTTTCTTAAACATCTCTTTAATAATTACATACTGTAAGTAATTATAGTCCTGGGCTTCATCTATAACTACTTGTTTAATATAATTATTATAAGGAAAGCCAAATAACTTACCTTTTAAATATGATACTAGTAAAGCATCATCATAACCTATTACTTTAGTATTTTTGATATCTAACTTATACTTAGCATAATTACTTTTAAAGAAGTCTTTATAAATATCTTTTATATTTAAAGTGACATTAATATTATCTTTAATTAACTTTCTAATCTGTGCCTTTCTTTTACCTGGTGTTCCATAATATTTTAATGATAAATATTTAGAAGCTTCATCAATTCTTTCTACTAAAGGAAATCTACTATATTTATCTTTAAGTAAGTAATTTAGTTCTTCTTTACTAACTTCATTAATCTTATCTAGTTCTATATCATTAGTAACTTTAAAGCTCTTTATTAAATCACTAATATAATTATCTAAGTCTTTAATAATCTCTTTACTTTGTTTATATCTAATAATATCATAATCTTCTTTATTACCTTTATAATATTTACTAATAAATGATGGAAAACTCTCTATATTTTTATATTCTTTTAAGAAGTAACTTAAGTAATCACTAAAGGTTGTCTCAAGTGTATTCGCTTCTCCTAACTCTGGTAAGACATTAGAAATATATTCTGAAAAAATCTTATTAGGAGAAAAGATTAAAACATTATTAGAACTTAAATTATTAATTCTATATAGAAGAAATGCAATACGATGTAAGGCCACAGATGTTTTCCCACTTCCTGCAATACCTTGTACTATTAGATTATGATCATCTAAGTTACGAATTATCTTATTTTGTTCTGCTTGAATAGTATTAACAATATTTTTCATCTTTTCATTATCAGTAGTAGCGATTACTTTTTGTAATAATTCATCATCTATATTCAAAGAATTATCAAAAACACTTATTAGTTCTCTCTTCTCAATTATATATTGTCTTTTAGATAAAAGATTTCCTTCATGAGTAAATTCATCTACTTTATATTTACAAGGTCCTACTTCATAATCATAAAACAAGCTACAAATAGGACTTCGCCAGTCATATAAAATATTATCATAATTCTCATCTTTTAAATAAGTTAAAGCCATATAAATATCATAAGTATTACCTTCATTATCTTTATAGAGAAAAGATGCAAAATAGGGTTTATCTTTAATATTAATTAAAGATTTATAATATTTTCTTTTACTAAGTACTCTTAAAGCTTCTAAACTATCACTAGTCATTACTTGATTAAATTCAGCTTTATCAAAAGATGACTTATCTTCATAATTAAGCTTTCTAAAATTAATAAGTTCTTCTTCCTTTAAGAACAAATCACTACTAGACTCATCAATTTCTTTATCTAGTCTTTCTAAAACATCTTGTAACTTCTTCTTTTCTTTTACTATTTCTTCTTTACTAATAGACATATTATCCCTCCTTATAATTATTAGTAAAGTCCCTTGAAAACGAAGAAAACCTACATAAATTAATATGTAGTTACATAAAAAGTTAAGTTTTAAGCATAAACGTCAATAAGAATATATCAAATAAATATAACTTTGTAAATAGAATTACTTCAAAATTATCTTTTTCACAGCTTTTCCTTATAGACAAAAAAACTGTAAGTTTTATTACAGTTTTGTTAGGTATTAACTATTATTAAATTATTCTACTGATTTTAAAGAATCTATCATATCTACTCTCTTTAAAATAAAGAAAGTTATTACTTGAACTATTATACTAAATATTATAATAATAATGAAAGATAAGACATAACTTAGAGGTTTAATTATCTTTATAAATAGAAGCTCATCTGTTTCTGCTATCATTAAGACAAAAGTGTTTAGAGAAAAGCCTAAGAATATACCAACAATTATACCTACTATTGTTAATATTATAGTCTCTCTATAGACATAACTAGATACTTCCCTATCTCTAAAACCTAATACTTTTAGAGTTGCTATTTCTCTTTTTCTTTCATTTATATTAATAATAGTTAAGTTATATAGGACTGTGATAGCAAGAAAGCTTGAAAATGCTATTATAAGATAGACTATATTATTCATACCTCTAATTATGTCATTAAACATTGTCATACTATCTTCTGTATATTGAATCGCTCCAAAGTATCCCGTATCTAAGAGATTATTAGATAATTCTTCTTTATCAGTCGATTCATCTAAGTTAACAAGAAAGCTATTATAGTTATTATCTTCAAATATCTCTTCATAATAAGTACTATTCATATAAAGATAATTACTTATATAGTTTTCACAAATACCTAATACTTTAACAACAAATAGGCGATTATCACTATTTCTGATACTAATATTTTTTCCTACTTCTGCATTTAATAAAGAAGCCATTTTCTCAGTAATAATAACTCCATCATCGCTTAAGGTTAAATCTTCTCCATCAATAGACTTTAAGGTAACAAAATCATTCACACTATCATCATCCATAAAGGCAATTAAAGTAAAGTCTAAGTTCTTATTATTAGCTTTAAAAGTAAAACTAGATATGTTAGTATTTATATAATTAGTTAGATTATTATCAATCAAAGACTTAGTAACATCATCTTTATTAACATCATCATTTAAGACTAAAGTAGCATCATAATGAGTTATATCATTAAACTGAATATCAAGGAAATCACTTAAACTATCTTTAATACCAAAACCTGTTAGAAGTAAGGCAGTGCATCCTGATATTCCTAAAACAGTCATAAAGATTCTTTTTTTATATCTAAATAAATTACGTAGTGTTATCTTCCATGAAAAAGATAATCTCTTCCAGAAAGGTTTAATATGTTCTAATAATATTTTTTTACCTGATTTAGGAGAAGCTGGTCTTAATATAGTAGCAGGAGCAAGTTTAAAGTCTTTAATAAGAGTTATTAAGACAACAAGACTCATTAAAATAAAGGTTGTTAAAACTATTATTAGACAAGCATATGGATTTGCATAAGTAGATAGTTCTGGAATTGTAAATGATGCAGAGTATACTGTATAAAGGATTCTTGGTATTAGACTATAACCGATACTAAGACCTATAACAAGTCCTAGGATACAAGCGATAAATACATATAAAAGGTAACTAAAAGTAATAGTAGATTTTTTAATACCTAAAGATATAAAGGCTCCTATCTCACTTCGTTCTTCTTCAATCATTCTATTCATAGTATTAAAAGCCATTAGAAATGCTATTAAGATAAAGAATATAGGAAATACGGCTGCGATAGAATCTACTTTAGTAGCACTTTCATAAAAGGAAGTATAGCCTGTTAAATCTTCTCTAGTTAATAAGTACCAAACAGGTTTTTCAATATTATTTACTTCAACTTTGGCATCATTTATCTCTTTTTCATATTCTCTTATTTCTTCAAGATATAAATTATAGTTAGTATTATACTCTTCATAGCCTTTATTTAATTCCCGATAACCACTATCTATATCTTTCTTAGCATTATTAAACTCATTTAAGGCGTTATTATATTCTCTATTCCAAGTATTAAGAGAATTATTTAAAGTAGTCTCTTGTTCTATTAAGGTATTATTAGTATTAATTAATGTTTCTATATTAGTCTTATTAATCTTTAATTCATTAAGTCTTGCAGTTAATGTTTCATAGAGACTATCACTAGGATCTATATTATTTAATTGTTGTTCAAGTTGTTCTATATTTGTATTAATAGTATCAAGTGTAGGTTGCAACTTATCAACAGTAAGTCCTATACTACTTAAAGCATTATTAAACTCTACTTTAGCACTTTCTAAAGCATTAAAACCATTATTAAGTTCTTCCTCTGTAGATTCTTTAGTTTTATTTAAACTTTCTAGTCCACTATTATACTCTTCTAATCCTTCATCAAGAGTAATTTTATTAGAATTTAACTCTATTAGGGCATTATTAAACTTAGTTTCATTTTCACTTTTGACACGATTAAGTTCATCCTCTGCCTCTATAATCTTATCCATAGCCTCTTTAAGTATCTCTTCATATCTTGCAGTTTCTCTTAAAGGCTTTAACTCTTGTAATTCTTTATTAACTTTCTCTATTATTTCATCAAACTCTTCACTATAAGATAATTCTTCTTTAGTATTCTCTGCTATTAAGTATATTTCTGTATAGTAATCTAGTTTAAAGTTATCTTTAACTACATAAATTAAACTATCAAGTTTACCATCACCTACAGTAGAGATTCCTTTATTTTCATAAATATAACTACTACTATTAACCGTTCCTACTATTTTACAAGTATTATTATTAAGATAGGTATCATCATCTATAGTAATAGTATCTCCTATTTCAAAGTATCCTTCTAAAGAAAGACACTCAGTATTATTTTCAGGCATTTTTCCATCAATTAAGGTTACTTTACTAATATCTGATAAAGCACTTACTTTAACAGCATTCCCGTCTATTAGAGTGTCAAAAGAATAACTTCCTAAAACTTCTTTTATACCTTTAATATCTTTAAGTGATGAAATATCATCTAAAGTTAATCCCATGGTACTAACAATCTTAAAGTCATAAAGATTAGTTTCATCATAGTAATTATCTAGTGTTCTAATCATATCAGTTGCAGTTTCTCTAACACCTGCAAAGAAAGAGGTACCAAGGATAACAATAAGGATTAAGGATAAGAATCTTCCCTTAGACTTCCATATTTTTCTAAAACTATTCTTAAAGATTAACATTACCAATCAATCTCCTTAACTAGTTTAGGATGCTTATTAACAGTAATACTTTCTATTTTACCATTTTTAACTTTAATAACTTTATCGGCAATATCAGCGATAACAGCATTATGGGTAATAATAATAGTTGTTGTTTTAGTTTTATGACAAGTATCTTGTAGTAATTCGATTATCTTTTTACCAGTTTTAGAATCTAGGGCACCAGTAGGTTCATCACATAGTAATATTTTAGGATTTTTAGCGATAGCACGAGCGATAGAGACACGTTGTTGTTCTCCACCACTTAACTGTGCGGGAAAGTGATTTCTTCTATCTAAGAGTCCTACTCTTTTTAAAGCTTCACTAGAGTCCATAGGATGTTTACATATTTGACTAGCAAGGGAAACATTTTCTAAGGCAGTTAAGTTACCTATAAGGTTATAAAACTGAAAAACAAAACCAATATCATAACGTCTATAGTCTGTTAGTTTTTTATTATTATATTTAGCGATATCATTATTATCAATAACAACACTACCACTAGTTGCAGAATCCATCCCTCCAAGTATATTTAATATAGTTGTTTTTCCTGCTCCAGATGGACCTAAGACAACAGTAAGTTCACCTTCATCAATATCAAAAGAAACATTATCCAAGGCTTTAATAGTAACTTCTCCCATTTTATAAATTTTAGTTAAATTTTTAACACTAATATAAGACACAAGCATCACCTTCTATAATTACATTATACTATTTAAAAGAAGAAAAATATAGAGTTTTTTGCAAAAGAAAAAGCCCATAAATTAATATGAACTTTTGCAATAAACAATCAAATTATTTAATCAGCAAGTTCCAAAGTGAAAGGATTCTCTTTAGTACCGTCTCCTCCAGTAATTACTACATTAGATTTTAGATTTATGGATGGCTTTACACCGGCTAAAACTGGTGAAGTACCTGTAGAAGCACCATTGGTATTAACACTACGTACATAAAAATCATATAGTGTTAGTGTCCAATAAAATGTATTGTTATTATATTTATCAAATTGACCTGCCATTAACTCACCCATTCTAAGTAACCCTATTGTTGCGGATGTTATATTTGAAGTTAAGGTATTACCTGTTTCATCCGTATATTTTGCTAGTTTATAACTTGCATAACCTCTTACAGTTCCTAAATACCATATAGTGTTATCTTCTATCATATTCCTATATCCACTATCCACATAACTTACTAGATATTCTCCATTTAGAAACGCACCTATAGTATTTGTACTCGAATAATTTGCATTATTATTGCTATCAAATTCCATAGTTTTAAATGCTCCAGAACTCTTTAATGGTTCGGCACTTGTTATCTTAGTTAAACCTTCTGTTTCACGGCTTACTATCCTATACAGATTATTTTCATCATTTCCAAAAGTTATATATTCTCCACTATATCTTGTATTAAGTAGCGTTCCTGAAAGGTCGGTATCATTGTCACCACTTAATCTATATGGATTATCTACTGTTCCATCACCATCTACGATTTTTACGTTAGATTTTAAATTTATTGATGGTCTAATACCAAAAGCTGCTGATGGTGCACCATTATTCACAGCACCAATAAATGTTATGGAACGGACATTAGTTGAGTTATAAGGTGTAATACACCACCAATCAAGCCCATTATTTAAATAACCATATACTCCTCCATTATTACTAGATTGATATTCATATATATTAAGTAACCCTACAGGTGTTGTTACTGTTGTCGTTCCATTTGGTCTTTCTATATTCCCTAAATCATTGGAATCCATTGTTGCATTCCATACACTATCTATCACAATAAAGTTCTCATAATCTCTCAAATTACCTAAGAAACCATCTACTGTGGTATCATTTAACCATGATTCCATATAACTTCCTTCAAAAGCTGGATTACCACTTGCATTATATGGTATTGCACTTATATTCCACTGGGTTACTAACTTAACTGTATTCTCTGTATTATTTATAGATACTGCTCTCCATAACTTACCACTATACCATATATAATTATTTGGATCTTCTCCTGTTATAAATGTATCTATTCCATCATCATATTGGTTTTCTTTAGGAATATTATCTAACAATACTGTTGATACTTCTTCTCCTACAGGTTGAGTTGCAACTACTCTTAACTTCCCTTTAAATGTCTTACCACTTGCCTCTTCTTTAGTTGCATCATAATCTATCCATATTCTTAAAGTATAGTTAATCGTTTCATCTACTCCAATAGTACCAAAGTCTACTCTTCTATTTGGATTACTTCCCATTGTTGTCATATTTCTAGTCATAAATACTTCTTCATTTCTAGTTAAACTATATCTTATACTAGAATCAGGTATTCTACTTTCTCCTTCATCTAACGCTATATCATCTAAATAGATAGTATAATCACTTTCTATATTACCATTATTTGTTAAAGAAAAAGTAAAGCCATCTAAACTCATACCTTCTTCATCTTCTATAGGTATTTGTTTTTCTAAAGTTAATTCATTACCTTCTCCAAGTACTAAATCTAAAGTACCTGCTCTTATA
>DVKQ01000058.1 GCA_018715925.1 Candidatus Onthousia faecipullorum | reverse complement strand
AGGTTACGGGTTCGATTCCTGTTTTCGGCACCATTTTATTATGTCGGAGAGATAGCGAAGTGGCTAAACGCGACAGACTGTAAATCTGTTCCTTCGGGTTCGATGGTTCGAATCCATCTCTCTCCACCACTGATTTTATGCTATTGCCTCGTAGCCAAGTGGTAAGGCATCAGACTTTGACTCTGACATGCGTTAGTTCGAATCTAACCGAGGCAACCATCTAATTAGTAGTATGATCCGCTAGCTCAGTCGGTAGAGCATTTGACTTTTAATCAAAGGGTCATGAGTTCGAATCTCATGCGGGTCACCATTTATATGTGCCTGAGTGGCGAAATTGGTAGACGCACAGGACTTAAAATCCTGGGAGGCTCACCCCTCGTGTCGGTTCAAGTCCGACCTTAGGCACCACTTATTATGGAGGAATACCCAAGTCTGGTTGAAGGGACCGGTCTTGAAAACCGGGAGGTCGTGCAAGCGGCGCAGGGGTTCGAATCCCTTTTCCTCCGCCATTTAGAATTTTATATCGCGGGGTGGAGCAGTTGGTAGCTCGTCGGGCTCATAACCCGAAGGTCGAAGGTTCAAGTCCTTTCTCCGCAACCATGGTTCCGTGGTGCAGCTGGTTAACACGTCTGCCTGTCACGCAGAAGATCGCGGGTTCGAGCCCCGTCGGAACCGCCATTTTTTATTTTTGGCTTCATAGCTCAGTCGGTAGAGCAAGGGACTGAAAATCCCTGTGTCGCTGGTTCGATTCCCGCTGGAGCCACCAGTTAGACTTTTAACCCTTATTCTATAAGGGTTTTATTATTATATTTTTTATTTACCCCTCATTTACCTCTTTTTTTAAAGTTATTTAATACATCTATGGTATGTTTTTTCTTATCAGGGAACATATGATAATATAATTATATATTAATATGAAAGTGGTTTGTAAAATGAAAAAGTCCTTAAAATATAAAGAAATAGTGAAAAGATTAACTTTAGAAAACTTTGATACCATAAAAGAAGAATATAAACTTAATCATACAGCCATGCTTGGTATTATAGATTATGGTTTACATGATAAATATGTCTCTGATGATAAAAGATGGATATTAAATAAACTTAAATACAATTATCAGTTTTCTTTAGTTTTAAAAGATTCAAAATATGGAATAATAAGTGACACTCATATAGGAAATGAAAAAGATAGTCCTTACTATATTAAAAGAGCTTTTATCCTTTTAAACAAAGCTGGTATAAAGAAAATCTTTCATACAGGAGACATATTAGATAGTTATGATGAAAGATGTGATCTTACTAAAGACGAGTTGATAAGATTGCATTATAACCAAATTACAAGATTTCATGATATTTGGCCTACTAATGTCACAACTTATGCCATACTAGGTAATCATGATGCAAAATTTAAAAGACTTGGAATTAACTTATACAAAGAATTATCAAAAGATACTTTTATTATCTTAGGAGCAGGAGGTGCTTATGTAAAATGCTCTAACTACAAATTATTCTTAGAACATGAAGTATCTCCCTCAACATTAGTACCACCTCATTATAATTATGATGTAATATTAAAAGGACACTCTCATTTCTTTAAATTTAAAGAAAATAGAAATATCTTTAGAGTAGCTAGTTGCAGTAATCTACAACCTAACAGTTACTCTTTAGGCTATTATGCACCAGGCTTTGCCACTATCTCTACAACAGATGGTTTAGTAATAGATGGCTATAACTTCACCAAAGATGAAACAGTCCACACCTTAACTCTCAAAATAAAAGACTAGAATTTCTAGTCATTTTTACATGTAGCACCTAAGCTCTCATAGACACTCTTAATATCACCAACACTTATCTTGCCGTCTTTAATTAATTGTCCATTAAGAGAATCAATTTCCAGTAATTTATCAGTATCAACTTTTTCATAATTAATATCAACAGTAGAAGTTAATTTATTATCAGTAATATCAATATTATACTCATAGTATTCTACATCTTTATAAGGACTATATAAAGATTCTATCTGTTCTTTATAAGTATTAAGTATATCAGTATCACTAGTCTCAACTGTCTCAACAGTTTTTATCCTTGAAACGTAATCTCCTTCATACTCAACATTATATTTTAAGCTAGTCTTAATACCATTTTGATTCATTGTTCTTGTACAAGTCATAGATTCTCTAGCATTACTATTACCACATCCTGTAACTAATAGTAAAATAAATACTCCTAAAACTACTTGCCAAATTTTAAATTTCTTTTTCATTTTCTCCTCCTACTAATAATTTATCACTTTTCTTAAACTTTTACTACAACTTTCGACAAAATAGTGAAATATCTTCTGTTAATATTAAGACGGTGATAATAATGACAAAGAGTTTTTTTATAACAATGTTAGTGGCAATTTTAATAGGAGCAGTTCTTGGAAATTTTTTATTTGAACAGTATAAACTAGAATCGGAAACTGTTATTAAAGAAGTTAATAGCACTTATTTTTTAATGGAAGGATCATACAGTACAGAAGAACAGGCTAAAAAAGCTGTTACTAATATAGATCCCTATCTAATAGTTAAAGAAGATGCTAATTATATTGTTTATCTTGCCATAACATCATCTAATGATAATTTAGAAAAGTTAAAGAAAATGTATAAAGAAGAAGGAATTAATGCTTCTATTAAGAAAATGAGTATTGAAAACGAAGAATTTCTAGCAACTCTTGAACAAATGGATATTTTACTTAATAAAGCTTCTTCAAATGATGAAATAACTTCTATTAATAAAGTAGTACTAGCTAACTACCAAGAATTTGTTTTAGAGTAAAATTTTAAAAACTGTATAAAATATAAATGAAGGGGGTCAAAAATGAAAATAAAAGAAATACCAAAAAGTGAAAGACCTAGGGAAAAATTAATTAAAAAAGGTGCTAACAGTCTATCTAGTAGTGAACTTTTAGCAATTATTCTTGGAGAAGGTGTAAAAAATGTTAATGCCAATGAACTTGCTTTTGAGTTATTAAAGGAAGTTAGAAGCATGAAAAATTTTGTTAATCTAAATTATCAAGAACTTACTAAAATAAAAGGAATAGGACCTGTAAAAGCTACTAAAATTCTTGCTATGGTAGAACTTGGTAAAAGAATATTCTTAGAAAGTGATAAAGAGAAGGAAAAGCTAACTACTGCTAAAGATATCTATAACTATTGTAAATCATTTTTTTATGGACTAAAACAAGAATGCTTTTACGGTATCTATCTAGATAGTAAGAAAAAAGTACTTAGTAGTAAACTATTGTTTAAAGGTACTATGACTAAGAGTAATGTTCATCCAAGAGAAATATTTAAAGAAGCTTATAAAGTTAGTGCTAGTTATATAATATGCGTTCATAATCATCCTTCAGGAAGTGTAAATCCAAGTCCTAAAGATATAGAGTTTACTAATTATTTAATAGAACTAGGAAAAATACATGGAGTCTTGATATATGATCACTTAATAGTTAGTGAAAGTAAATATTTTAGTTTTTTAGAAAATAATTTACTAGACTAATTGCAAAAATAAAAAGTTATTAGTATACTAAACTTTGAAAGGAATAGATACTATGTATAGAAAAAGTAAAAAAAGAAGAAAAATTATTATTATCATTATAGTTATAGTCATAGCATTTTTTGTTTTATTTTACTCTCTATCATCAAATAGAAAACTAACAGTAGTAGAATCATTTTTTAAAGATGCCGCTACTATTGTTATGAAAGGAGTAATGTTACCATTTACATCCCTAAATGCTCAAAAAGATATTGATTTAACAGAAAGTTATGTAATCCAAAAGAATTTAAATGTCCATTTAGAAGAAGAAATAGAACAACTACGTGATGCTTTAGATTTAAATCAGACTTTAACTGGCTATGATGTAGTTAATGCAACTGTCATATCAAGAAATAGAAGTTATTGGTATCAGACTCTAACAATAGATAAAGGTAGTAAAGATGGCTTAAAGAAGAATATGGTCGCAATTACTAAAGATGGACTTATTGGTAAAATACAAAATGTTACTAATTATTCAAGTGAAATAAAACTAATAACTTCTAATGATGTAAATAATAAAGTATCTGTTTCTATCGCTACGACAACAGGAGAGACTACTGCCATACTTAGTGGTTATGATAAAGAAAATAACTTAGTATTAATCAGTGGAGTAGATAGTCAGGTAGAGATTAATAAAGGTGATGTAGTAACAACAAGTGGACTAGGTGGCATGTTTCCAAGAGGAATATATATAGGAGAAGTAGAGGCTATTACTAATGATAAGTATGGACTAAGTAAAACTTTAGGAGTTAAGACATCTCAAAACTTTAATAATATTCACTATGTTACTGTTCTAAAGGAGGAAAAACAGTGATATTTCAAATAATAATAGTTGTAATATCTTTCTTTTTAGATGGCATCCTAAGTAATTTTCTTCCCTATATGATGGGAGATTTATCTTTATTTACTCCATACTTTACTTTAATTAGTCTTGTTATAATTTATCCATTCTTTAAGAAAAAAGATAAAGATTATTATATTCTAGTAGGAATAACAGGATTCCTTTATGATTTATTCTATACAAATCTTTTATTTACCCACGCTATTTTCTTTTTATTAATAGGGCTAATAGTAAGTTTTATCTATAAAAAAATGGAACTTAATCTTTTAACTAACTTATTTTTAACTATATTAGTAATAGTAATTTATCAAACTATTTTCTCTCTTAGTCTATTTATCTTTAATGTAGTACCTGTTTCTATAGAAAGTACTCTTTATTTAATATACAATAGTTTAATACTAAACATTATCTATGGAGAAATACTATATTTAATTTGTAAATATATGCCACATAAAAGACATTTAAACTGATGTCTTTTTCTTATGTTTTACACATATAATTAAGTGGTGATATAAATGGTAGAATCTAAATTTTATAAGAAGAAAGAACCACAACATAATAATAACTTAAAAAAGCATATAAGAGTCTTTATAACAAAAGTATTATTAACTATAATAGTAACTCTTATTCTTTTAATAGGCTTTAAAACTAATCTAGAGTTTAAAAGTAATTTTAATAAATATGTTTATAACACATCACTACCATTTACTGACTTTAAAGCTCTTTATGATAAATATTTCTTAGGTACAAAGGAAGAATCTAATGAGACAAAAGAAGTCTTTAATGAAGATTTGGTTTATACTGATAAAAGTATGTATGAAGATGGTGTTAAATTAACAGTAGAATCTAATTATTTAGTGAAATCTTTAGATAGTGGTATCGTAGTTTTTATAGGAGATAAAGATAAATATGGTAAAACAGTTATAATACAACAGATGAATGGAGTAGATGTTTTCTATGGTAATGTAACATCAAGTGTAAACATGTATGATTATGTAGAGAAAGGTTCTCTAATAGGAGAGACTATAGATACTAATCTATATCTAGCATTCCAAAAAGAGGGTAGTTTTGTCGACTATAAAGAATATATTAAGTAATATCTCTATTCATCCAAGTTGTTACTTCTTAATAGTTTTATCTCTTCTTTCAGGATATTTTAATTTAATATTTATAACTACTATTCTTCTTTTAATCCATGAGTGTGGTCATTTCTTTACAGCTTATTTCTTTAACTGGGAAGTAGATAAAATAGTTTTCTATCCCTATGGAGGGGTATCTAAGTTTAACCATGAAGTAAACTGTCCTATAAAAGAAGAGTTAATAGTTCTTCTAATGGGACCTATTATGCAGTTAGGGTGTTATCTAGTTTTAATGAATATACCATACTTCTATAATTATCAAGAAATAATAACAACTATTAATTATAGTATTCTCACATTTAATCTTTTACCAATCTATCCCTTAGATGGAGGAAGAATCATGCAACTACTGATTTGCTATTTAACATCCTATAATCTTAGTTTTAAAATAATCTATTTTATCTCGTTCATCGTCCTTTGTCTTATTACAATTTTCTTCTTCTATAATCCTACTATAAATATCCTACTAATAATAGTTCTCTTAGTAGTAAAACTAATAAGTGAAAAAAGAAATATAAATTATTATTTAGAAAAGTTTATTCTAGAAAGATACTTACATAAATATAAGTTTAAAAAGAGCAAGATAGTAAAGAGAACTAAAGACTTTAAAAGAGACTATCATCACCTAATTAAGATTAATGATAAATACTTTTTAGAAGAAGAATACTTATTAAGGAAATATAAAGATAAATTATAGTGACATATTACTACTATAGATGTTATAATTAAAAAGACAAAGAAAGTAGAAGGAGAAACATATGGAACAAATAATAATTAATATAATGGAACAAGTTGGTTACTTAGGAGTATTCCTTTTAATCGCTATAGAAAATATTTTTCCACCAATACCATCAGAAGTAATATTAGTATTTGGTGGTTTCATGACTACTTATACATCACTTAATATACCCATAATGATACTAGCAGCGACACTTGGTTCTCTACTTGGAGCGATAGTACTTTATTATATTGGTAAAATCTTTAATAAAGAAAGATTAAAAAGAATAGTAAATGGTAAAATAGGTAAAGTATTAAGACTTAAAGCCAGTGATATAGAAAAAGCCGATAAATGGTTTGATACTAAAGGTAATAAAACAGTTTTCTTCTGTAGATTTATACCAATAGTAAGAAGTTTAATCTCTATTCCTGCTGGTATGAGTGAGATGCCTATGCAAAAGTTTTTACTTTATACTATATTAGGTTCTCTAATCTGGAATACAGTTTTAATAATAGTAGGTAGTATAGTAGGGGATAAATGGGAAACAATAGTTGGTTACTTAGATAACTTCTCTAACATAATCTTAATAATATTAGTAATAATATTTGTAGTTGCACTTTACTACTGGTTTGTAATAAGAAAAAAGAAACAAAATAAAAAGGCCTAGAAATCAAGTTCTAGGTCTTTTTGCATAAATTATAATTTCAGCAGAAGTAGCAGTATCTATACTAGAGAAAAATATATTAAACATTTGATACTTTAAAATCTGAAACAAAAAAGTTTGCTCTAGAAACAGCAGTACTACCGGTATATAAAAATTGAACAGTACTATTAGTAGACGCTTGAATTAATGTTCCATCTTGTATTGTAATATCACTATTAATGCTATTAGTATTATTAGTAGGTGCTAAACGATCTTGAGGAACTCCATTAATAATAGGAATTATAGATCCATTTTGATTAACACCAAATCTTCCTGTTAAACTAAAAGAAACATAATAAGTACCAGGACTTGGTAAAGTAATAGTAGCATTACTTACAGTAATATTAGGTGTTCCTCCACTAAATTGTAAAGCTAGTGGAATTACATTACCAGAACTAATATCCGTTGCTTGATTTACAACAAAGGCATAATTATTATTTAGACCAGGTCCAGTAGGTCCCGTAGGTCCTGTTTCACCAGTAGGTCCTGTTTCACCAGTAGGACCAGTAATTCCCGTCGCTCCCGTAGGACCTGTAGGACCAGTTATACCTATCGCTCCAGTTGGTCCAGTAACACCACTTGCACCAGTCGCACCTGTAGGGCCTGTCACCCCAGTTACTCCCATAGGTCCAGTTGGACCAGTAGGACCTAAAATAAAACATCCATTATGATAAAAGTTTTCCATTATCATCACCACCTAATATAAAGTATGAAATAACTTACATTTATGACAAAAAAAGCTAGGACAAGCCTAACTTGATTTTTTACATAATAAAACCTCTGATAAACAGAGGATAAAATCTAAATGGTGGAGAATAGGGGGATCGAACCCCTGACCTTCACGGTGCAAACGTGACGCTCTCCCAGCTGAGCTAATTCCCCATCGCTTAAGAACAAATCGATTATATCACAGTAAAAAAACGCTTGTCAATATTTATTTGTAAAAAAATATATGATATTATTGTAACGAGGAGTGAAACAGATGAAAGTTTTATTATATGCAGAAGGATTAAAAGTAATAGGAGTAAGTGGTTTAGGTAAAGCGATACAGCATCAAATGAAAGCTTTAGAATTAGAAAAAGTTCTTTATACTACTGATATAAATGATACTTATGATATCGCTCATATCAATACTTATTTTTTTAAGTCATATTTTCTTGCAAGAAAATTAAAGAAGAAAGGTGTAAAAATCGTATATCATGCTCATTCAACAGAAGAAGATTATCGTGATGGTTTTATCTTTGGACATTTAACAAGTAAGTTATTTAAGCAGTGGTTAATAAAATGTTATCGCTATGGTGATATTATTGTAACTCCTACAGAATATTCTAAAAATATCTTAGAGCATTATAAAGGACTAGAAGATAAGAAAATAGTCGCTATATCTAATGGCTTAGAATTAGATTTCTTTAAGCCTGATAAATCTTATAAAGAAACTTTTCGTAAAAGATATGATTATAAGAAAGATGATAAAGTAATAGTAGGTATTGGTATATATAGTAGAAGAAAAGGAATAGTTGACTTTGTAGAACTCGCTAAACGTCTACCTGAATATAAATTTATTTGGTTTGGTTCAAGTCCAATCGCTGCAGCGACTAGTGATGTTAAAAAAGCATTAAAAGATGCCAAAGATTTACCTAATATAAAGTTCCCAGGTCATGTACCACAGGAAATAATAAGAGAAGCTTTAGGAGGATGTGATTTATACTTATTCCCAACATATGAAGAAACAGAAGGTATTCCAATAATTGAAGCATGTGCTATGGAGACTAATACTATAATAAGAGATATACCAATATTTAATTATCTAACGGATGGAGTTAATGTTTATAAAGCGAAAGATGTTATGGAATTTGAAAAGAAAATAAAGATGTTTTTAAATGGAGAGTTAAAAAGTGTAAGTAAAGGTGCTAGAAAGATAGCAGAATCTTGTGATATTAAAACTGTAGGCAAACAGTTAAAAAAAGTATATGAAGAAGCATTAAAAAAAGAAGACTAGTCCATAGTTCTTCTTTTTTAAACATTATATTCTCGCATCTTTTCATTACCTATATTTAAAATAATACCAACTAATATTAAATATGATAATAAACTACTACCACCATAACTAATAAAAGGTAAAGTAATTCCTGTAATAGGTAAGAGTCCTAAAGTCATACCAATATTTTGTACTTGTTGAAATACAAGCATTCCAATAATACCGGCTAGAACAAATTTATCCCTCGAAGCTATTTTTTTAGTAGCCATATTAATTAATCTTGTA
>DVKQ01000057.1 GCA_018715925.1 Candidatus Onthousia faecipullorum | reverse complement strand
AATGTTTTAGATGAAATAATAATTAAATAACAAAATCAGACTAATACGGTAGCGACTATCGGAATTTAAGCCTATGGAGAATAAGGGGTACCTTATCTAAGAAGTAGGAATCCTTGGAGGTAACGACAAGGTAAAAACAAACTTGTTTGTTTTATTTGTTCCTATAATAAGCCTGCATTTAAAGGAGATGATTTTATGTCTGTTATTGAAAATGAAGAAAGTATTAAGAATAGTCTTTTAACTAAAATGAATAAGGCAAGTACTATAGAAGAATTATTAGATTTAAAATGGCAATTTACTAAAATATTTTATACAAGATACTATAATATTAAATTAAAAACCTTTTATAAAAACATTGAAAGAATTGCTTATGTTAATGCTCTTAGAAACATAAATAATATTGTAGATGATTTAATAAATAAAACTAGTATAGAAGATATAAAAGATAAATATAATACATCATTTAATTCCATTAAAAAGATGATTGATATTTACAGTAGAAGTGGAACTTATCAAAATAAGGAATTAAATGCCATTAATAATATTGAAAATATAGATTTAGCGGATAGTCATGATTTAGATTTCTTATGTGCTAAAACTGCTGTAGGGCTTTTTATAGATAATAATGTTTATAATATAGTTGATGCTTATAATAAAACTCATGTTAGTAAAGATGATTACTATCTTTATCTAAATCTTTTAAATGATAAAAACCATCCTTTACATAAACAATATTATAATATAATTACAAATAAAAGAACTACCTCATGGCTAAAATCTTTTGAAAAAAAGAAAGTAGAAAAAATAAACACTAATATAGATAATATAAGAAATTGTTCCAATAAAGAATTATTTGCTATTTTGAGTAGTGCTAATTCTTCAAAAATTAATTATTTTACTACTTATTATAATTTAAATAGCATAATATTTTCATCTATATTAAAAATGAATAAACATTTAGCTTATGAATTTGCTAATAATAGAGAAAATACTTGGTATATATATAACTATTATGTTGATTTATATAGACAAGTTTCAAAAGAAGTAATTAGAGATATTAGATTATTAAGTAGAGATAAATTTAAACAACCGCTTGATTTATACAAATATTATTCTAATAATTATGATCTTTATTATATCTCTAAAATTGCTAAAGAACTCCCTGATTTGAAAAATAGTTCCTTAATTTCAAAATATATAGAAAAGTTTTCTAGTCTATTTCAATACTTAGATGAAAAAACAATCCATAATATTAAACTTAGTGGTCATTTTTATTGTCTTAGAGAAAGCATTACTTTTACTAATAATGATTTTAACAATGCTATTATGGACATTGAGATGAAAGGAATGCCATTATATAAAGGAGTACTATATGAATCTCTTAAAAGACAAATTGGATTTAAAAATAATAAAGTTAAAAAGAAAAGTATATATTAAAGAGATTATATAAATTAATAATAAATAGTGTTTTACGAGGATGAAAAAGAAGGAAACTAGCTATTCCTTCTTTTGTTTTTCTAAGTATAAATATATCTCTTTTAGTTTATGTTCATAACCTAAATCTTTAGGATGATAATACTTTTTGTTCTTTAATTTATCAGGTAAGTATTGTTGTTTAACAAAAGCATTTTTATAGTCATGAGGATATTTATAAGTATCACTTGGATTCTTTAAATGTTTTGGAACGTCTCCGACATTACCTTTTTCTATATCACTTAAAGCTTCATCTAAAGCGATATGAGCAGTATTACTTTTAGGTGATAGAGCCATTTCTGTAACAATAGTACCTAAAGGTATTCTTGCTTCTGGTAATCCCACTAATTTAGCAGCCTCAATTGCAGCCATTACTCTAGGACCAATAGATGGGTTAGCAAGTCCTATATCTTCATAGGCAATAACAGCCATCCGTCTAAAAATACTATCTAAATCTCCTATAGTAATTAATCTTGCTAAGTAGTGTAGGGATGCATCTACATCACTTCCTCTAATAGACTTTTGAAAAGCAGATAACATATCATAATAAGCATCACCATCTTTATCGGCATAAAATACAGGTTTACTATTAATCTTTTTAACTACTTCTAAATCTACTTTAAAATCATTTGTAGAGTAGTATGAAATTTCTAAAAGATTATAAGCATATCTTAAATCATTTCCAGAAACTCTCGCAATATAATTAATAGCATTGTCTTCTATTTTTATATTAGGTAAATAAGGACTACTAACTGCTTTCTTTAAACCTTCGACGATATCACTTGTTTCTAACTCTTTAAGTTCAAATAATTGACACCTTGACCTAATCGCTGGATTAATAGAGTGATAAGGATTACTAGTAGTCATACCTATTAAAGTGATAAGACCACTCTCTAAACATGGTAGTAAGATATCTTGCTTATCCTTATTAAGTCTATGTATCTCATCCATAATAAGAACAATACCATCATACATTTTCGCTTCTTCAATAACAATATCTAAATCCTTCTTAGAATTAACAGTAGCATTTAAAAAACGATGTCTTACTCCTAAATCATTAATAATAGCATTTGCAATAGATGTTTTGCCAATACCAGGTTTTCCATATAAAATCATGGAAAATAACTTCTTATTCTTAACTAAGTTACTAAGAATTTTATCTTCTCCTACTAAGTGTTTTTGTCCTATAACTTCACTAAGAGTTGTTGGAGCGAGTTTTAATGCTAGAGGTTTATCCATATGTATCACTTTCTTTCTACTAGATTATTTTATCAAAAAATACTGTTATTTTAAAGATATTGATGTTATACTTAAATAAGAGGAGGGTTCTTATGGAGTACAATAAAGAAGAATTTGAAAAATACTATAATAATTATTTAGACATTAAAGAAAATATTGAAAACGTAAAAAGAAATAATTTTAATCTTTTAAAAAACGAAAAGTTAAAAAAGACAGTAGAGTTTTATAATAATTTAAATATGGAAGAACAAGAGATATTTATATCAATAAACTGTAATACTCTTTTTAACTGTTATTTTTTTAATCTTAAAAAAATCAATGAACTTGAAACTACTTTAAGAAGTTTAGTTTCAAGTTTTTATCAAAGTGATGCTTTTCCATTTTCTAAAGAAGAGTACTGTTTTTATATAAAAGATAATAATAAAATAGTTGATGCAATTAGTGAAGATGAGATAAGTTTATCTGATATGAAAATGAATTTTTTTATAGACACTATTAAGATAAATAACTCTTATGATCCATCTTTATATACTAAAGATGACATTTATATGATAAAAGTACTATATGATTGCTATAAAGATAAAGAAAATGTAGACTTTATTATAAAAGATAAATTGAAAACAGCTGAACTCTTAGATAATGGTGAGTTGGATTCATTTAAAAATCATGACAAAAGACATATAGAGCATCTTAGATGGAAACTAAATGATCAAATTGAAAAGATTTATTATAATAGTAAAAGCCCTCAAAGAAATCTTTTATTATATGAAACTGAAGTTGTTAATTATGAAATAGATTTATTAGAAGGAGCGACTGTTAAAGAACTTTATCAAAAATTAGAAGATGAATATAAAAAGGAACATTATATAAAAGAAGTTTTTGATTATAAAATAGATGCTCTACTAACAGCATATTATCATTTAACAGATGATAACTTTAAGAAAAGTAGTGGTTATTTTCACGGTGAAGAAGATAAATACCATTTTGAAACTAGAAGTGTAAAAATTAATAAAAGAATACAAGAAATGAGAAAGAGATAGAAGGAGGGATAATATGACATTAAATGAATACTATAAAAAATATCTTAGTCTAAATAATGAATTAAAAAAATCATTAAAATTTAAGAAAGTTTTACTTAATAATTTAAATGAAAGAAAAGTAGGGGCATTTTATTTTAGCCTTAATAAAGAACAACAAGAGATATTTAGAGAAATACATCCTGATTTAGATATTGAAAGATATATTAGGAATGAATTTATAATAAGAGAATTAGAAATAGGAAAAAAATATATTTTAGAAGAAGCCTTTTATTCTAAAGATTTCCCTATAAGAGAAAATGGCAAACTAGATATTTATATAGAAGATGGACTTGAGACTTATAATGCAATTACACTACAGTCTACTAAAGATTTAGAGCTTAGCGATAAAGAGAAAGCTTTTATTAAAGAAGCAGTTATAAGTACAGTAGGAATCAATGATACTTATAGAGTAGATGATATTCCTTTGATAAAAGCAATAATAGATAAACTAAAGAAAAGAAATGTTTCCCTAGAAAAAATCAAAGATTTAATTTCTTTAGAAATAGAACAAATTCATAGTGAAGAAAAAATAAACAACATAAAGAAGAAATGTTAGTATCATATTATGAAAATTTATTATAAATGAAGTTAGTATAGATGAATTATATAAATAATTGGAAGAAATTAATAATGAAGAACATTTATATGTCATAGTGATGAGTTAGAAGTTAAAAATATTAGATATGAAAAAAGTAATAAAATAATTATAGAAAGAAGTGAAAGATGTGAAACGTAGTGAAGTAGATAGAGAAAAAATTAGTCCTATGATGAAGCAATATCTAGAAATAAAAGATAAGTATGAAGATACTATTATCTTTTTTAGGCTTGGAGACTTTTATGAAATGTTCTTTGAAGATGCTATTATCGCATCCAGGGAGTTAGAATTAACACTAACTGGTCGTAATGCTGGTCTTGAAGAGAGAGTTCCCATGTGTGGTATACCTTTTAAAGCTTATGAAGGGTACTTAGATAAACTAATAGATAAAGGTTATAAAGTAGCGATTGCTGAACAGTTGGAAGATCCTAAGACTACTAAAGATATGGTAAAAAGGGATGTTATTCAAGTAGTTACTAAAGGTACTAGACTTGATTCATCTATTAATGCTAAAGATAATAACTTTATCGCTTCTATTTATGATTTAGAGTACTGTTATGTCTTATCATACTCTGATGTATCCACTGGAGAAGTTTATGTTATGTTAGAAAATGGAGATATAGATTCACTACTTAGAGAAGTATTAAGACACGAATTTAGTGAAATTATTGTTAATAGTAAGATAGATAGAGAGTTTGTTAATACACTTAGAACTACATATCATTTGAATGTCACTATTTATGATGAGTTATATACTGGAAGTGACTATAATTATGTTTATAAAAACTTAAAAGATATAAGAGAAGAGACTGGTATTAAACATTTACTTTCATATCTAACAAATACTAAAAAAGGAGATTTATCGCATTTAATAGAAGCGAGGGTAGAAGATACTAAAGAGCACTTATTAATAGATAATAATACTAAAAGAAATTTAGAACTTACTGAGACTGTTAGATTAAGAGAGAGAACTTATAGTCTGTTATGGCTTTTAGATAAAAATAAAACTGCAATGGGTAGTAGACTTTTAAAACAAAATATAGAAAGTCCCCTAACTAATAAGAAAGAAATAGAAAGAAGATATGACTTTGTAGATAAGTTAAGAGTAGAGTTTATCTTAAGAGATGATTTAAAAAATAATTTAAATGAAGTCTATGATTTAGAGAGACTTGCTAGTAGGATTACTTATGGTAATTTAAATGCAAGAGATTTATTACAACTTAAAAATAGTTTAAAAGTATTACCAGATATTAAGAGAATTTTAAAAGAATTAAACTATTATAAAGAAATAGAGGACTTTCCTGAGGTATTTAGTTTACTTGATAAAAGTATAGTAGAAGATCCTCCTATTACTTTAAGAGAAGGACATCTTATTAAAGATGGATATAATGATGAATTAGATGAGTTAAGAAAAGTATCTAGTGGTTCTAAAGATTTTATCTTAGAACTTGAACAAAAAGAAAAGGAAAGAACTGGTATTAAGAACTTA
The DNA here is from genome assembly GCA_018715925.1 of Candidatus Onthousia faecipullorum. Lineage (GTDB taxonomy): Bacteria > Bacillota_I > Bacilli_A > RF39 > UBA660 > Onthousia > Onthousia faecipullorum. Next base: position 11,578 of record DVKQ01000057.1, on the reverse strand, counting down.
AAAGTAGGGTTTAATAAAGTCTTTGGTTATTATATAGAAGTCAGTAAAGGACAAGTTAAAGAACTTAAAGAAGAGTATGGGTATGAGAGAAAACAAACATTATCTAATTGTGAGAGATTTATTACTCCTTTACTTAAAGAAAAAGAAAATATTATCTTAGGAGCAGAAGAAAAGATTATTAACTTAGAATATGATTTATTTATGAAGATTAGAGAGACTATTAAAAGATATATTCATCCTTTACAGAAAACTGCTAATACACTAGCAGAAGTTGATATGTTACAAGCATTCTCTACTGTTTCTGATATGTATAACTTTGTAAGACCTACTATTACAGATAAAACTTGCGTTAAAATAATTTCTTCCCGTCATCCTGTTATAGAAGAAGTTATGGCTCGTGAAGATAAGAAGTATGTTTCTAATGATATAATTATGGATGAAGATACAAGTATACTTTTAATAACAGGTCCTAATATGGCTGGTAAATCGACTTATATGAGACAGGCAGCAATTACAGTTATAATGGCTCAGATTGGTTGTTTTGTACCTGCTAAGAGTTGTTCCGTGCCTTTATTTGATAAGATATTTACAAGAATAGGGGCGAGTGATGACCTTGTTAGTGGTGAATCTACATTTATGGTAGAGATGAAAGAAGCGAATCTTGCTTTAGAGAATGCAACTAAAAATAGTTTAATTCTTTTTGACGAGTTAGGACGTGGAACTGCTACTTATGATGGTATGAGTCTTGCTCAAGCGATACTAGAATATATTCATGATAAGATAGGGGCAAAGACAATGTTTTCTACTCATTATCATGAATTAACAGATCTTTCTAATAGTCTAAAACATTTGCAAAATGTCCATGTCTCTGCTGTAGAAGAAGATGGAGTCTTAACCTTCTTACATAAGATAAAATTAGGTGCAGTTGATAAGAGTTATGGTCTTAATGTTGCAAGCCTTGCTCATTTACCTTCATCTTTAATTAAAAGGGCAGAAGAGATACTTAATATCTATGAGAGTGAAGGGGTTAAAGAAAGGGAATTTACGCAGACTAGTCTATTTAGTCTTGATGAAGAAGAAGTAAAAGTTGAAGAGAAAGTTAATGAAATAGAAGAGATGGTTAAAGAGTGTGATCCCCTAAATATGACACCAATTAATGCTTTAAACTTCTTATATGAATTAAAAGAAAAAATAAAGAATGAGGAGAAATAGTTATGAAATATGATGATTTAATGATTTTAGAAGGAATGTTTATTGATATTTCAAGAGAAGATGTTAAGGATGTAATAAGAGCAGAATTAGGAGAAGATATAAGCTATAACATAGAAACATTTGATTTTGAAAATCAAAAAATAAGATTAAAAAAAGATGAAACAGATGAAAGTTATGAAATAGTACCTATAAAAAGAAGTGGTGCAACTTTAGGAATAAATATTAAAAGAGTTAAGAAAGAAGAAAATGATGAAAAGTTTAGTTTATCTAAAAATATTGTTTATGCAGGTAAAGAGAAGAAAGGTGTTACTGTTTCAACCTTAGAAAAAGTAGAAACTAAGGATTATACTATATTTTTTGAAAATACTAAAAATATAGTAAAAGATGAAAATGGTATTTATAAAAAAAATCAAGAGAATCTAGGATTATGGGTTTATGATAATGCACTTTTACAAGATGAAAGAAATAGATATTTTGGTACTTTTGCAGATACAACTTGTTATGGGCAATTTGATTATCATGAAAGATTATCTCATATAGAGAAATCTATAAAAAAAGATTATCTATTACCAGATTATGTTACTAAAATTGAAACTGAACTTAATGAGCATGGAAAAATGTTTGGTACTATTCATACTAATTATTTAGAAACTGAAGAATATCAAAATGAAGATGAGTTTTATTTTGATAATTCGGGATGTAAGCGAGCTATTTATAGTGATATAGAAAAATATGTAAAAGAAATGAAGAGAATTTTATCATTAGAAACAAGTTTTGATGGGGGAGAGAAAAGAATAGATGATTATAAAGTTAGTGAAAAAGAAAAAGTAAAATTAAAAAAAAACAGGTGATTAAAATGAAATATGATTTAGTACAATTAATTAAAGATAAGATTAAAATTCTAGAAAAGAATAAAATGGCAACTATGGTACTAGAAAAAATTTTAAAAGATGCTCCTACTAATATAGCTGAGTTTGAAAAAGGCATACTGTACTTTACTAAAACTAAAAAAGAAACAGTTTGCCTTGAACTATTTCCTAATAACAGAATTGATATTGGTAAAGATGTTTATAACAATGAATCTATGGAAAATTATAAAACTAGTATCATCGTTAATAATGAAAACAACTTTGATTTTCAAAGTTATTTATCTGTTCCCGGAAAAGACTACCATATTTTAATGGCATTTACACTATCTTTTGAAGGAGCAAAAATAGTTAAAGCTAACTTTGGTATTTGGAACTATGATTTACAAATAAAAGATTTTAATGAATACTTTAGTAGTTTTCTTGAAAATGAAGCTTTAGATCATACTGTTTTAGGATATCCTTCTTTTATTAATATTCAAGAAGAAATTCATCGTGATTTTAGATTGCTTCCTGATTATTATGAAAGACGTGAAATTTCATCTTACAATGATAAATTTATTGATAACCACTCTATTAATGGAGTCAATGAAAGAAAACTAGTGGATAAAATTAATCTCAATGCTATTAATATGGCAGATAATAGTTTAAAGCCTTTTAATGCTTCATATCTAATTTTAAATATATTAAGGATAGATAATTTATTAAAAGAACTAAAAGAAACCAAGCAAAATATAAGTGAAGACAAAAAATTAGGAAATTTAGTTGATTTTTACGTTAGTGCTATATCATTAAAAGATATAATTAGAACAGGCTGGGATAAAGAGTATTGGAATGTTTTAAAAGAAAGACTTGAAAGTGTGGCAGAGCATACATATAGTACAATGATACTTGCACTAGGTATGCATAGTGTTTTTGATTATGAAAATATTGATATAAATAAAGTAATCAAAATGTTATTAATACATGATTTAGGAGAAAAAATTATTGGAGATATTCCAGAATTTGATTCAAGAAAAAATAATAAAAAAGAAAGAGAATTACTAGCTTTTAAAGAAATAGTTTCTAATCTTCCAAATAAAGAGAAATTTATTGATTTATTTATAGAATTTTCTTTAATGGAAACACCTGAATCTATATATGCTAACCTTTGTGATAAAATGGATTGTGATATTATGTCCAAGTTCCATGAAGATAATGGTTATAATCATTTAGATGGTCAAGAAAATAACCCTGCTTATAACAGTGAAGAGGTACAAAAAATATTAAATTCTGGTTTTAATACAGTAGCTGACTGTTTTATTGAATATGATGCTAAACATTATCAGGTAGATGATAATTTTATGAAAGTTTTAAGATACATTCAAAAAAATAATATTAATAAAGAGTAAAAGGGATGATAACTAATGAATTATGTATTAATATATAAAGATACTAAAGAGAATATAAATTACTATTACAATTTTAATGATAAGTTAGTTTATGCTAGTGATAATAAAAATAATAATTGTAATATAGTAGGAGTAATTTGTATTATTATAGGTTTTATCTTCTACCTTACTTTCACTTCTTTTAGTTACTATTTGCCATATTCATATTTATTTATAATATTAGTTGGCATTATCTTTGGTATAGTTATAACACTTATTGCAAACTCTACTATTAAAGATATTTTTAAAGAAAAGGGGAGGAAGATGTCTATTAATGAATTAAAAGAGTTTTATAAGAAGAATAAATCATTTAGAATTAAATATTTTATTCTACTAATTGCTTTCTTTATCTTAACAATATTAAATCTAGTATTATATCAAAATATTACTACTATAAATTGTCTATTATTTACTAGTGTTATAATGACTACATTCTTATTTCTTTTATATAGACCAGTTAATAGTTTTAAGTTTTATAAAATGATTAATAAATAGCGAGGTAATTATGAAAAAAGAATTAGAAATATGTGTTAAAGCATTAGTTCCATTTAAAGAAATTATTAATGATATGTTAGAAAAAGGATTTCATGTTCAAGAAGAATTTCAACTTAATGATATTTATATGGTTCCAAAAGATAAAGAAATATCTTTGAAAGAAGCTGATAAACTTTTATCTAATTATGTTCTAGTTAGAGAAACAGTAGGTAAAAAAATAATGCTAACTTTAAAAAATAAGGAAATTAATTCTAAAGGTGAAATAGTAAAACAAAGTTCTGTTAAATGTCAGATTACAAATATAGATGATGGGTATAAGTTTATGAAGGAATTAGGATATAAGAAAATATTAGAAATAAAAGATTATAATATTTTGCTATCTAATGGAAAAAATGAGATATATGTACAAGATGTAGAAGGATTAGGTGCTTATTTAGAGATGGAACAGAAGAATTTATTACTTGATAATAATAATGGTAATAATATTGAAGACATGATTAATACTTTAAATAGTTATAATCTGGAAATAGATAAGAGTAACTACTTTGCTAAAAAATCTTACGATATGTTAAAGAAAGTTACAGAAAATAAATAATTTTAATTACTTGTAACTAATTAATAATAGAGATTATTGAGATAGAACAAACATTTAATAATGTTTGCTCTTTTCATATGTGCCTTTTTCTGATAAAATAAATTAAGAAAGAGAAGTGATACTTTTGAAAACAAGAAATGAAATAAGAGAAATAGCTCTTCGTATAATCTATAAAATAAATATCTTTGATGATGCTAATGTCTATTATGATGTAGATGACTTAATTAAAGAGGAAGAGAAGATAGAAAATGATTTTGTTAATTCGCTAGTTAATGGAGTTATAGAGAAAAAAGATGAGTTAACTAGTTTAGTTAATAAATATATGTCTGATTGGACTCTTAGTAGACTTAATAAAGTAGATCAAGCTTTATTCCTTTTATCTAGTTATGAGTTAAAGTATCTTGATACTCCTAGCATTGTTAGTATTAATGAGTGGGTAGAAATATCTAAAAAATATAGTGATGATAAAGTTACTAAGATGTTAAATGGAGTTTTAGATAATGTTTATCATAGTGAGGATGTAAATGAATAAAGAATACTTAACAGTTAGTCAATTAACTAAATATATTAAATATAAGTTAGATAATGATGTTAATTTAAGAGAAGTTTATCTTAAAGGAGAAATATCTAACTTTAAAGCTCATACTAGAGGACACTTTTATTTTACTATTAAAGATGAAGGTAGTAGAATTAATGCTGTTATGTTTGCAAGTAGTGCTAGTAAAGTTAAATTTACTCCTGAAGATGGGATGAAGATACTTGTAACTGGAAGAATATCTGTTTATGAAGCGACAGGTGGTTATCAAATCTATGTTAATGAAATGATGGAAGATGGAGTAGGTAATCTTTATGTAGCTTTTGAACAGTTAAAGAAAAAGTTAGCTTCAGAAGGATTATTTGATGATAGATATAAAAAACCTATACCTAAGATACCAGAACGAGTGGGTGTTATAACTGCACAGACTGGAGCGGCAATACGTGATATTATATCTACTATTAATAGAAGATTTCCTTTAACAGAAGTTATACTTTTACCTAGTTTAGTACAAGGAGAAGGTGCTAAAGAAGATATTGTAAGACAGATTAAACGAGCAGAGGACTATAATTTAGATGTTTTAATTGTAGGTAGAGGAGGAGGCTCTATTGAAGATTTATGGGCCTTTAATGAAGAGATAGTGGCAAGAGCTATTTTTGAGTGTCCAATACCTGTAATAAGTGCTGTAGGTCACGAAATAGACTTTACTATAGCAGACTTTGTAGCAGACCTTAGAGCACCTACACCAACAGGAGCTGCTGAGATTGCAGTTCCTAATAAAAATGACGTTATAAACTATATTAATCAGTTAAGTTTAAGAAGTAGGAAAGCCGTAGGTAATATTTTAGAATTAAAGAAAAAAAGACTTGATAATATTAAGAGTAATTACATCTTAAATAATCCTTTAGATTTATACTCTGCTAAGATTCAAAAACTTGATTATTTAACAGAGAGTTTAGTTAAGAATTATAAATTCATTATAGATAAAGAGAATATTAAATTAAACAATATTATAGCTAAACCTTTATTTAGTAATCCTTTAGTAATATTAGATAAGACAAAACAAAAATATACCTTATTATTAAGTAAATTAGATGTTTTATCTCCTTTAAAAACACTAGAAAGAGGTTATGGTATTATTAAGATTGGTGATAAAGCTGTAACTAGTATAAAAGACTTAAAGAAAGATGATTTAGTAAATATGGAATTAAAAGATGGTAGTAAGGAAGCCATTATAAAATAGGAGGAATAAATTATGGAAAAGAAAGAAATGAAATTTGAAGAGAAAATAACTGAATTAGAAACACTTGTTAAAGCCTTAGAAAATGGTGATGTAGAACTAGATAAAGCGATAGATTATTTTACAAAAGCGACTAAACTTGCTTCATCTTGTGATAAAGATTTAAAAGAAGCAGAGAAAGCTTTAACATCTATTGTTAATGAAGATGGAACTCTTTCTGAGTTTAAAGGAGAGGTAGAAGCATAATTATGAGAGAGATTAAAATACATGGTATTTATAAACACTTTAAAGGTAATTATTACTTAGTTGAAGAGATTGCTAAAGACTGTGAGACTTTAGAAGATTTAGTTATATATAGAAAATTATATGATGATGGGGGTTGTTGGGTTAGACCTTTAAAAGATTTTATGGAGAAAGTTGACCATGATAAATATCCTAATGTTGAACAAGAATATAAGTTTGAGCTTATAGAACCATATAGTAAAAGAGAGAAGTTTAAAGGAGAATAAATATGGAAGAAATAAGTTATAAAGAGTTTAGAAGATTTTTAGACAGTGATGCTGATGAAGCAGAATACTTTGGTTATAGTAAAGAAGATTTAATCAGTTTGAAAGAACGTTTAGAAGGTTTAAGAGAACGATTTGAAATATGTGAATCTAGAATAGAAAGTGATAGAGAAAAAATTAAAAGAGCTTATAGTAATATAAGTGGTATTTCTTATAGTGATTATCGCAAAACTTTAACTTTTGACGTTGGTAACTCTTCATATTATTTGACTAGAGATGAAGAAAAGAATATGTATAAAATTAATTGGTATGCAAGTAGTGAACCTTCAATATTTACTAATATGAAATTAGTTAAATATAGAAATATTGGAAAAAAGTTTTTAAAAGAAATAGATAATATCGTAGAAAATAGTGCTAAATACTTTAATAAAGAAAATGTTATTGAATCAGTTAGTTCAATATTTGCTTTAAAAGATAATTATTTTTCATCTACATTAAGATGTTTTGATTGTCCTTTTTTCTTTATTGATAAAAAAACACTTAGACCAGGAAAAAATACAATTGTAGCATTTGATGATGAACTAGATAGTGAAAAAACGTTAAATGTTTTAGATAAACAGAAACTATTAACTAAAATAATGGTACCAAGAGGATTTTTAAATTGAGTAGAGTAATTATATATAAAAGTAAAACAGGACATACTGAAAAGTATGCTAAGATGCTTAGTGAAGAGTTAAATATTCCTTGTTATTCATATAAAGATGCTAAAGTTAGTGAAAAAGATGAAGTAATATTCTTAAGTTATATCTATGCTTCTAAAATAATGGGATTATCTAAAATATTAAAGAAATATAATGTAAAAGTAGTAATCGCTGTAGGGGCACTTGGCTATAGTAAAGATTATCTTAATACTTTAAAAGATGCTAATAATATAAAACTACCTTTCTTTTATCTAAGAGGAGGAATTGATTATAGTAAATTAAACTTTTTCTTTAGAAATTTTCTTTCTATCATAGGCAAAGATATTGCTAAAGATGATAAAGAACTCTTAAACTTATTTAAAAATGGTGGAGACTTCGTTAATAAAGATAACTTAAAAGAAGTACTTAATTACTTAAGATAACTATTTATTTAGTTATTTTTTTATTTAAAAGAGTGTTAGTATTAACTAGCACTCTTATCTCCTTCTTCTAACATTGTTGTTATAAAAATTCCATACCCTTTCTTAGCATCACTTACAATAACATGAGTAACGGCTCCAACTATCTTATTATTCTGAATAATAGGGGAACCACTCATACCTTGGATGACACCACCAGTTTCTTTAAGAAGTTCTTCATCTGTTATTTCAAAAAGAATATTTTTAATATCACTATCTTTATTAACATTTAAAATATTTATCTTATATTCTTTTACTTCATTACCATTTATAACAGTCCTAATTATCGCTTTACCTTTCTTAACATCATCTTTGGTTCCTACTTCTAAAGCTTCAGTATCTAAGAGTTCGCTTGTATATTTACCGAATATACCGGATTCTTCATTAGAATTAATCTTACCATAAGTTACAGATTCATCATAAGTAGCATTTTTCTCTCCAGGTGATCCATTTTCACTTCTAGTATTATCTGTTACAGTTGCTTTAAAGATTTTTCCATCTTTTATCTCAAATTTTTCACCAGTTGTTCTCTCTGTAATTTCATGACCTAAAGCTCCAAAGACAGTTGTTTTAGGGTCGATATAAGTTAGTGTACCAACTCCTGTTATTTCATCTTTTACATATAAACCAGTTTTACAAACATTATCACTATCACAAATCATATCTAAAGTTAATTCTGAAGACTTACCATCTCTAATAATAGTTACATCTAACTGATTATCATTTACTGCTTCACTATTAACTACATCTACCATTTCGTCAATGTTTTCTACTTTGGTATCATTTATCTCTGTAATAGTATCGCCAATTAAAAATCCTGCATCTTTTCCAATATATTTACTTTCTACTTCATAAAAGCCAACTACTAAAACACCTTTAGAATTAACTTCAATACCAATGGTTTCTCCACCTGGAATGATATATTTGGAATAAGCATAGATGTTTATGGGCATAATAAAGAGTATAAGAAGAGGAAAAATTATTTGTAGCTTTAATTTTTTTAAAAAATGCATTTTAATCACTCCTTAGCTACATTACTATTATGGAGCATTTTAAGAAAAAAAGACGTGTTAAATCTTGCCAATATTAATCAAATATGATATAATATAGAGCTGATTAAGGGGGAATACTATGAAGGTATGGAAGACTGCTAAATTTTTAAAAAAAGATAAAAATATAGACTTAATTACAAGAAGCTATATTAATTATATATATAAATATGGACCAATTAACGATATTATTAGAAAATATAATATTAATCCGAGTGATGTTTATAAATTAAATCAATATACTGCTAATAGAATAGCAGGGCTACTTATATTATATCTTGCTAAAGATAAAAAAAGACTTAATGATATAGCCTTAAAGTATGATACTAGTGATCTACTAGTTAGTGATATAACACCAGAAATAGAAGGATATATAGAAAGGTAAGGGGAGTTTATGGAAGCAAAAAAAGTTAAAGGAAATTATAATAAAAAGAAAAATTCTAAAAAAATAAATTATCTTGCTAATAATAAAAGAGTTAATACTACTAAATTATTTAAATAATTATTAAATATTAAAAATAGACAATAATTACAATGTCTATTTTTATATTACATAAAAGAATATTACACTAATTACTGAAGCTAGTATTGCTACTAACATGATAGCAGAAACTATCTTAACCATTTTTTGATTCATGTTTTCACCTCAGATTAATTATAATATAAAAAGTCTATTTTTGTAAAATAAATTTAGGTAAATAATAGTTATTTTTGAATAATATTTACTAGGTGATTATAATGGATTTAAAACTAAAAAAAGTAAAAACTAAAGTAACTGATAAACTAAGAGAACAGAAAAAAATATATATCTTTCTAATAATAGTAATGATTATAGGAATGCTTCTTGGTATTATCTATGCAATTATTTTAAATAAAAGTGATCATGCCTTAGTTACTACTAGTTTAGATAGTTTCTTTACTAGTATAAAAAATAACGATATAGATTATAAAAGTGCTTTAATTAATAGTTTAATAGGCAATATTTCTTTTGTAACATTTATCTTCTTACTTGGTATATCTATTATAGGAATACCTATAATTATCTTTAGTTTAGCAACATCTTCTTTTATCTTTGGTTTTTCTTTATCATCTATTATATATACATATCACTTAAATGGTATTTTAAAGGCCATTACTTATCTTTTTCCTCATCAGTTGATTACTTTATTAATGAGCTTATTTTTAGGCTTCTATGCCCTTTATTTTGGTATTAAACTATTTAAATACTTATTTAGAGGTGTAGATATTAATCTAAGAAGCTCTATGAAAAGATATATTCAAGTTTATGTAACAGTTCTTTTAATATTTATAGGTTGTAGTTTTATAGAAGTATTCATATCTCCTGCTTTAATTAAATTAGTAGTTTAATGTTTTGTTAAAGTTTTTTCTTCATTAAAATAGTAGTAGGGAAGGTTAACTTCATCAGGACCATAGTATAAGATACTAGTGTAATTAACTAATCTAATTAATTTACCTATATCATATGTTCCTTTAATATAAAAGCTTTCAAATAGTTTAGCAGTACTTTTAGTAACATTTGCATCATCTAATCCATTGCTTAAATATTTAAATAAATCATCTACATAGAGTGTAGCAGTTTCTTTATTGATGTTATTATTGAAACTATAAACTTCTACTAAAGCATCTTTAATAATACTTATATTATCAGTACTAATTGCTTCTAAAAATTTATCTTTACCAATAAGCTCTATAGTTGCTTGCGTTATGGCAACGTTTTTATTATATGCTCCAAAATCTTGTTCATCTTCATCCTTAAAGTATTTGTTTTCTATAATTTCTGCAACTCCTTCTACATAGGCATCAGGAATACTCCTAGTATCAAAAATAGCATGTGCAACTTCATGACCTATAATAGCTTTAGTAGGGGTACTATAATAAGTAATACGGTTATCATGATAACTAGCACTAATAATAAAATCATTATTATTATAATTACTTATTCCATTAGAGAAAGGATTATAATTACGTATGAATTTTAAATTTACTAAATTACTATAAACTTTTTTAGTATCAAGATAAGGATTACTATTAAAAAAGTCTAAAAATTCATACATTACTTCTTTTTCTTTATTATTAGCATAAGGATTATTATTAATAGCATTAAGTAGTAAATAATTATCTATTTCTTCTTTGGTACTAATTTTATCAAGACTATATTTATCATCATCAATAGTCTTTATTACCTCAGTTTCAATATCTTTTAATAAATAATTTAATTCATCCATACTTAAACTATTTTCATCATCATAATAATTTAAAATAATCTCTTCATTATTAGTACTTTCTTCAAATTGTCCCCTCTTTTCTACGTACCGATAATTATATCATAAGATACAACTTGAAAGCAAGAAAAATTTATAGTATAATTAGTACGAATTAGAGGTGGTATCTATGAAGAAAGTAGTAGTAGGAATAAGTGGTGGTGTAGATTCATCTGTCGCTGCTATTTTATTAAAAGAAAAGGGATATG
>DVKQ01000056.1 GCA_018715925.1 Candidatus Onthousia faecipullorum | reverse complement strand
ATGGTTTAACCTCTTCTTCCTCTTCATCACTTTCAAAGTCTTCTTCACTTAAATCAAGGCTTTTAGTATAAAAAGATTTATCAATTTCATCTTTTAAAGACATAGTCTTTTCTTTAACTTTATCTAGCTGTTTAGTATCTTCTTCTATTTTACTATCTTCTATCTTAGTAGCGATAGGTTTTAAGACTTCTTCATTTACATTAGTAGCCATTAAATCACTAAGTAAGCTGTTGGTATTATCATTAGATTCAGCTTCTCTTTTATCTATTTCTTCTCTTAATTCTTTAGAAGTAATAGTATGTATTAATTCTTCAAGTTCTTCTTCATTTTCAATAGGTTTATGTCTTAATTTTGTCTCTTCTTTAAATTTCTCTAAATCTTCTTCGCTGCTTTCTAAAATATTATATTTTTCATTATGAAGTTTTCTTTTCTTTTCTAAAGCATCTTTTTCTCTTAATTCTTTCGCTTCTTCTAAAACTTTATTGATATCATAGGTTTTGTGTTCATCATTATAAAGATAATTAAATTCGTCTAGTTCTTTTCTTACTAAAGGTTTTTCTTCTATATTCATATCATAATCTTTTAGACTGTGATATCCTTCTCTTGTGCGATAATTCTTTTTCGCGGCATTTAATTCAACAGCATCTATTTTAGAGACATCTGTTAGAGTAGTATATTTTTCTAATCTTCCTAAATCATTATAGAGGTCTTTATTCTTTTCAGTTCTACTTCTAACAGTACTTCTATTAGAAGTATCATACCGTTCCATCCTTCCCATGATATCACCTACTTTACTATATACTTTAATGATATCATACTATTTAAAAAATTTAAAGTAGGCAAAAGTATAAAAATAAGATATAATTAAACTGAGGTGATAAAAATGAAAGTAAAAGTTAATAAAGATGCTTGCATTGGATGTGGAGCATGTGCAGCGATATGTGATGAAGTATTTGAAATTAATGATGAAGGACTAAGTGAAGCGAAGGTAGAAGAAGTTAAAGAAGAATTTCAAGATGAAGTAAGAGATGCCGCAGATTCTTGTCCTACTGGTGCAATTGAGATTGAAGAAGGTCAAGAAGAAAAAGCTGCTTAATCTTGATAAATTTAGAAGAAGCTTTATTTAAGGGCTTCTTTTTGTATGGTATAAACAATATATATAAGATTGAGTTGCTTATTTTAAAAGCAATGATGTAATTAATTCCGATTTTGGTGTAAACACCAAAATAGTAAAAACTGGTGTTTCTTCTAAGGCAATTATTGATTATAAACTAAGCAGATATGCTTGCTATTTAATAGTTCAAAATGCTAATCCTAAATATAAAAATGTTGCCTTAGGACAAACTTATTTTGCAGTACAAACTAGAAAAATGGAACTAACTGAAGAAGAATATAACAAATTAGGTGAAGATGAGAAAAGATTATATAGAAGAAAACAAACTAAAGATGGTAATAAAGTTTTATACAGAATTGCTAAAGAAAAAGGTGTAAAGAACTTTGATAAGTTTACTAATGCTGGATATAAAGGGCTTTATAATGGAGAAACTGCAAATGATATTGCTAAAAGAAAAGGCTTAAGATATAGAGAAGATATATTAGATAATATGGGAAGTGTTGAATTGGGAGCTAATGTATTTAGAATAACTCAGACGGAAGCTTTACTTGAAAAGCAAGAAAAACCTAATGAAAATATAGCAACAAACACACATTATAAGGTCGGGAAAGCTATTAGAGAAACGATAGAAAAATTAGGAGGTACTATGCCCGAAGAGTTACCTACTCCTAAGAAATCTATAAAGGAACTTGAAAAGGAACGACAAAATAGACTTGAAGTATAAAAAACTAGTAATCAATTAAATCACGATTTTGGCGTAAACACCAAAATCGTAAAAGTTAAAATTAAAAAGAGCGAACAATGCTCTTATTTTTTTGCCAAACTATAGACAATAGCTACTTCTTTAGGTGTTAGTTTTCTATATTCTCCACTCTTTAAGCCTTTTAGGTCAAAGATAAACTCTCGCTCTCTTCTAAGTTTTAAGACAGGAAAACCAACTGCTTCAAACATTTTCTTAACTTCATGATTACGTCCTTCATGAATAGTTACTGTAAGCATAGAAGTATTAGTCTTATAATCAGTTTTTCTTAACTTAACTTTAGCTTTCTCATAACTTATACCATCTATTGTTACACCATTTTTAATAGTATTAATGGCATCTCCTTTAATAATACCTTTTACTTTAACGATATATACTTTCTCTACTAAATCACTTGGATGCATAAGTATATTAGCAAACTCTCCATCATTAGTAAGTAATAAGACTCCTGTTGTATCATAGTCAAGTCTACCTACTGGATATATTCTCTCATTACATGGTATTAAGTCAACAACAGTCTTCCTTTCCTTATCATCAGTAACACTAGTAATAATACCTCTTGGTTTATTAAGTAAATAATAAACTTTCTTTTCTTTTTCTATTTCTTTACCATCTACTTTAATTATATCTTTGTTATTTACTTTAGTACCAAGCTCAGTTACCATAACACCATTTACAGTTACTCTACCTTCTTTAATTAACTCCTCAGCTTTACGTCTTGAGGCAACACCTGCATTTGCAATTACTTTTTGTAATCTTTCCATTATTCATCACTCCATTTTAAAGAAAAAGAAGATATTATGCTACTTCTACTAGAGATAGTTTATTATCTTCATGTACAAAGATAAGTGTCGCTTTAGTAGGATAATCCATATCTTCTTTATACTCTATAGAAACCTCTACCTGATAAGCAAAATCATCCGTAAAATCTGTTCCTATAGTATACTCTATATTTTCGATTGTATCAATAGTTACTTTAGTAACTTCTGGTAACTTTTGATTTCTGTTACCATAAATATCATTTTCTACATACTTATAAACTGTATCTTCACTTTTCTCTAAGAAGTTAGTTTTAGCATTAGTATGAACAAAATCAATACCACCTACATCTGTATTAGCAAGTTTATCATTTAAAGTATAGAAATCCATTATAAACATTTTACTAATCTGTTCAACATAAGCTTTTTCATCTACATCTTTCTTACTTAAAATGTCTTTTAACTCTTGAAATGCCTTTTTATATCTATCATTTCTTGTAGATTTAAGGGTATATCCATACTCTGCTATTTCATTTTCAACTGTTGCCGTTTTAACTGCTTTAGGTTTTATACTTTCATAAGCTATAAAACCTAGACCTGTGCTTATTAAGATAATCGCTAGTATTAACATTACTTTTACTTTTTTCTTTAGTTTCATAAGTTATTCCCCTCTACTTTCTTTAGATACAGTCTCTTCTTCACTATTTGGATTAAATAAATCAAAGACAATCGCTTTATTAGAGATATCTAATAATTTTTCAGCATATTGATTATTTTCACTAATATAGTTTTCATCTATAATAGCATCTTTAAGAAGTTTATATTCTCCTTTTTGACTATTATAATACATTAGATTTGTTACCCAATTACCATTAGGAAATACTACAATATTTTCATCTTTAGTTTCAAATATATCATGTCCTAGAGCATATTTATTATAAAATCCTAACATATTACCTATAGTAGGCATTACATCATACATACCCATTGTATAATCAACTTGTGAAGAAACTGCACCATCTTTAGTCCAAATTATAAGTGGTACTTTACGATCTAATTCATAATCAAAACTATCATAGTCTACATAAGTTGGATCTTCTTCAGCTTTTAGGTCATCAGTTGTAGGATCATAATTATACATTAGGTTAAATTCACTTCTAGGAAGTCTAGCATCATGATCTCCAAAGATAATAACTACTGTATTTTCAAGTAACCCTGCTTCATCCATTTCACTAAAGAACTCTCCTAAAGCTTCATCAGCATAATGAACAGATTTAAAATAATTTCCTAGTTTAGTTCCTTCTAAGTAAGGAGCCTCTATCTCTTCTGTTGTACCATCTTCATTTGTTATAGTTGTTTTCATAGTAACAGATAATTCTCCATATTTATCAGTATCAGAAAATGGTGTGTGGTTTGTTAGCGTTATTATATATCCATAGTACTTATCATGTTCTTCACTTATTTTCTTAAGTTTTTCTACTGACTGAGCAAAGAAAGCTTTATCAGATAGTCCAAGTCCTATAACATTTTCTTCATCTACATCATAGGTTTCTTTACTATAGAATTTATCATAACCAAGTGACTCATGCATAGCACGTCTATTCCAGAAATCAGCATTATTAGCATGCATACTAAATGTATAATAGCCTTTTTGTTTCAAAAGTGAAGGTGTTGAGATATAAGTTCTATCAAAATAACTTACAAAAGCAGTACCGTTTTGGGTTGGCATTAAACTGGTATTATAAGTTAGTTCTGTATCACTACTTGTTCCTACACTAACTTGAGAATAGAAATTGCTAAAATACATACCTTCATTAATTAATCTATTTAAGTTAGGCGTTACTTCTACACCATTAAATGTTCTATTAATAGCAATACTTTGTAAGCTTTCAGCATGAATTACAATGACATTACGTCCTTCAAGAACATTTGTGTATTCATTAGTATAGTTTTGCTCATCAGTTCTATCCTGATAATATTTATTAAATTCTTTTTTAGCATCATCATAACCAAACATAGCAGATATTCTAGGTTGGATGCTTGCAACTATATCATTACCTTGATACATATAAATACCAAATCTCATAACTATATATTCTCTATTCCATTGTTTAACAAATCTACTTATTTCAAGACTTGATAATGATAAGACAAAGAGAAGAAGTATAACACCTCCTGTAATAATGGTATTTTTAAACTTTTTAACTCTCTTTTCTTTTGTATATATCTTATATTGATCTTTCTTAGAAAGTCTATGGTAATAATAAATAAAGAAGATAAGAGGGAAAATATAAACTAAGTCTTTTATCTGTAAAACATTTTCAACAACTGCATCTCCTACTTCTCCTATATACTGGGTAAGTGATAACATAGAAACACTTGCAAATGATGTATAGAAAGTATAATATGCAGAATTTATTGTACATATTGCAGTAAAGATAATTGCCCATATTAATAGATAAACATATCTTTTTCTTCCTTTAAATAAATAAGAGAAAGAGCCTATAATAGTAACAACTGCAATATCTGCAATAATAGGCTTAATAGATAAATAATTTTCCATTGTAGGCATAGTAAATATTCTAAGAAGTGTTGAGTTAATAACACAAACTAGTACATAGACAAGAAAAAGCCTGTTATCTTTAAAATAACTGCTTATCATCTTTTCTTCTTTTATTCTTTTAATTTTTTTAATAAATTTATCTTTAAAATTAATTATTTTTTTCTTCATAATTACCTCACTTCCTAGACATTATATCATTTTACTTAGTATTTTTCAATTTACTATGCTTAATATAACAAAATTGATAGATTACTTTGTAAATAATTAGAAGTATAAAGATAATCTGGCTAAATAAAACTATTACAAACATATTATCATGTTGATAGATGCTAGCGGTATTTACTAAGGAAAGATTATTAGTAATTGCTAGTGAGATAAAGTTTGTAAATAAGTATAGATGGATAAATGTTAAAGTATAAGTAATAATTTTATTTAGTTTTGTTGTTTTGTTTTTTAGAACAGTGTATATTAATATAACTAAAGATATTATAACTGTTAATATATAAAATGTAATATTAGGAAAATAGAAACATCTCATTAGAGTTTTTATTATTTCACTTAAGACATTTAATATATCATTAGAGAAATAAAATACTAATAATGAGAAAAAGAATATTATTAAAGCGATTAAGGTAATTTTCACTTTCTTATTTTGTCTTTTCTCATTATATAAGAAAAATAAGTAGAGAATGATAAATATTAATAGTATTTCAATCGTTAAAAAAGATTGAAAAGGTAGTGTTATAAATGTTAATAATTGTTCTATTATACTTAAATCCATATCAATTCTCCTTTTTTATTCTTATACTTCTTCAAATATATATATAGTTTGATTATAATCATCATTATGAGTACATGTAATTAGTGTCAATGTTTTTTTTGTAGGATCTCTATATATTGCTACTTGTCCTGTTTTAGGTTGATTATATATTTTAGTTAATTTATAAGTATAGTCTTTTGCCTTATAACTAACTGTCGCTTTATCACCTAGTTCTAGTTTATATAATTTATCAAAGAAAGAGATGTAAGCTGTTCCAGAGTGAGCCATTAATATGAAGTTTCCTCTTTCTTTATCAGGGTATGATGCTTCTTTAGCGATAGCGATGTTATATTCTATGTTATTATATTTAGAATCTTTAGAAACAAAACCTCTTTTTAGTTTTATTTTAGGTATAGACAATTCACCTATATATGTATAATTAGCTTTTTTGTCATTTTCTTCCGCTTGTTTATTATCTTCTACAGTTACTTCTAGATTCTCTGTATTTATATTATTAATAGTTGTGTTTTCCTCATTTATACTTAATTGAAATATAGCAAGTCTCATTTCTTCGAAGACCTCATTTTTTAATTTCAGTAATGGATTACTTGTAAAAACTAATATTCCTACTATAAGGAAGAAAAAGCCAACTTTAAAGAGTTGGCTTTTTTTGTTTTTATTTTCTTTTTTCATCGTTTGGTCTTTTAGCCACAACTATTAAGATTATACCAACAATAATGATAGAAGTACCAATTATATAAATTATATTAGAACTTATACTTGTATTTGGAACATTAATTGTAGGTGTGTTTTTTATAACTACTTCTGTTGTTTCACCTTCAGTGATTTCAAATGTTGTCGTTGTTACTTCGACATTATATCCTTCTGGTATTATTGTTTCGGTAATAGTATATGTTCCTACAGGAAGAGTTAAATCTACATCTTCACCTGTTGTTTCATAGCGATATACTTCTTTTCCAGTTTTATCAGTTATTGATAAAACTGCACCACTTATTCTTTCTCCTGTTTCAGAGTTTTGTTTACTAATTATTACTCT
Source organism: Candidatus Onthousia faecipullorum (assembly GCA_018715925.1). Lineage (GTDB taxonomy): Bacteria > Bacillota_I > Bacilli_A > RF39 > UBA660 > Onthousia > Onthousia faecipullorum. Next base: position 2,574 of record DVKQ01000056.1, on the reverse strand, counting down.
ACCTGTTGGTATTTCAAATTCTAATGGAATTTCATCTGCTACCGTTTCGTTTATTATCTGTCCTAGTAAAGCTCTTTGATAGTTACTTGGATTAGACTGAGCAGTATAGAAATAGGCATTATGAACAGTAAAGTTACCAGATATAGTTACTTGTACATTGATTTTATAGTCCTTTACTTCACTCATTGGTATTCTTAATTTAAATCTTTCATTAGGACTAAATGTAGTTTGTTCTACACCATTTTCATTTAATACTTTTATGTTTTGATTATTAGTTCTTACTATATAATTAATGAAATTAGTACTTGCATTACTTGTAATTGTAATTGCAGATGTTTCGATATATTCATCTGTTATATTATAAGTTATTGTACTAGTATCAACATCATTTAAAGATGGGTTAGTTGTACCAGGTACATAGTTCATTGCATTAGTTAGCATTTGCTTTATATATGGTCCATATTTCGTGTCATTAATAATTGCAGTTTTTTCTGCTACAGAAAGATTATTTACATAAGGATGAGCAGCTGGGCCACTATATTCTTCATCTCTACCTGCATCGTCTGGTCCTGTAGAATATCCGTTAACAATATCTATATACCACCATACTATTAACTGATTAATATAATAGATTAATGTTTGTTGTTCATCTGAAGAAACTATATTTAAAATATTTGGAGGTAATGTATCCCCATTTTCAATTATATAGATTAATCCTGGATATTTTACTGCTAAATCAGGGTCAATAACAGATTGATCTTTTTTGTAAACGACACCGCCTTCCATTAATAATCTACGATCCATACAATAGATATTAGCAAGTCTTGTTTCATAAGTACTATTACCATCAGTATCTACCATACCATAAAAGGCTCTTGGCGTTGTAACAAAAGTATCTCCATAACTTATATAATTAGCGAATGTTCCTTGACCACCACTAGCATCTTCTGGTTCCATAACTGATTCAAAAGTCTCAGGTAATGTTTCTACTACGGCAGCATAACTTTCATTAGGATTAACAAATAGACTTGCTATTATCATAATTCCTACTAAACAGCAAGAGATAATACCAATTTTCTTAATATCACTCATAGCTTTATCAAATTTAGCTTCATTTCTATTAGCTTTAGTTTTTTTTACTTTAGTTCTTGAACTTATTTTAGAACTCATATAATCACCTTACCTTATACTAAGTATAGCAAAGAGATTTATTTTTTTCAAGATATTTCAAATATTCCCTCAAGATTAAAATTAGGATTGTCAATATTTGTATATAAACTTGCAAGTACATCTCCTTCTTTTATCTCATCACCTATTTCTTTTTTAATAACAACTCCTGCATTATAGTCAATAGTATCATCTTTGTTTTTGCGTCCTGCACCTAAACTTTCACTTAGTTTAGCGATAGCAAGAGCATTTATATCTTTTAAAGCTCCACTTTTATTAGCTTTTATATTATAGACTTTCGCATCTGTTTTTAAATTATCTATATCTCCATGTTGATACCTAACAAATTCTAAAAATTTATTTAAGGCTTTACCATTATTTAGATTCTCTACGACTTCATCTCTTGCTTCACGTTCACTTATTTCTTTTCCCATTGATACCATTTTACTAGCAAGATCTAATGATAGATTTAAAAGTTCTCCTTTAACATTTCCTTTTAATACTTCAAAAGCTTCTAATACTTCTAATTTATTACCTATATTATGTCCTAGAGGTCTATCCATATTAGAGATAATAGTCCTAACTTCTTTTTGATAATAACTTCCTATTTTAATAAGAAGACTTTCTAATCTTTTAGCTTCTTCCATAGTTTTAAGTAAAGCTCCACATCCTACTTTAATATCTATAACTATTTTATCTGCCCCTCCTGCAATTTTTTTACTCATAATGCTACTAGCGATTAAGGGAATAGAATTAGTAGTGGCAGTTACATCACGAAGGGCATATACTTTTTTATCTAAAGGGGCAAGATCTTTAGTTTGACTAGTTATAACAAGACCAATATCTCTAGCTTGATTTTTTATCTCATCTTCTGTTAAAACTACTCTAAAACCTTCAATGGATTCTAATTTATCAATAGTACCTCCAGTATAGCCTAACCCTCTTCCACTCATTTTAATAACGGGAACATTACAGCTTGCAACAAGAGGAGCGATTATTAGAGTAGTTTTATCTCCTACGCCACCAGTAGAGTGTTTATCTACTTTTATACCATCAATAAAGCTTAGATCTAAGACATCTCCACTTTTAATAAAGATATCAGTAAGAGCGAATACTTCACTATCACTCATATCATTTATACAAATAGCCATAAGGAAAGCACTCATTTGATAATCTTTAACCTCATTATTTAAGTAACCCATAAAGATTGTTTCTAACTCTTCTTTAGTTAGTTCATATTTGTTAGCTTTCTTATTAATTATATCTAATATCATTATCATGATTATAGGTAAGGCTTTGGCTCTGTATCCTCTGCCTTTTCCCCAATCCTACACCGTACGGGATTATTTCTAATCATACGGCGTGCCATCAAAGTTAGTCTTTTACTTTTACTCTGTTTATATTATA
>DVKQ01000055.1 GCA_018715925.1 Candidatus Onthousia faecipullorum | reverse complement strand
ACATATTCTTTTTCTCCTTCTAGAGTTGTTCTTAAATAAGCATAAGTTATTCCTATTAATAACAATACTATTATTACTAATGCTATTATTATAAATTTCTTATTTTCTTTTAATATTTCTTTCATTTTTCTCCTTTCATAATTACACGTCAAAAAGAATAGAATAATCCTACTCTATTCTTCTTACACTATGAAAGAAAGTAACTAGGTTACTTATCCTACCATACTGGTAGTTTAAGCACCCCCTCCCCAGGTAACTATTTGTAAACGTGTGCTAGTTTTTGAAAAATGACGAATTATTTTACTCTGTAATTCCATAATTATTAACCTTCTTTCTATATTAAAAGTCAATTGAATCAATATATTCAGAACTATAATAAAATTCTTTTTCCTTAACATATACTTTTTGTTCTTCTACATAACTATTGTCATTTTTTTGACATTCTATATTTTCTATACATTTTTTATATAATCTGCAACTTTCATTATGTGGAGGATATGAAATTGTCCTTAGATTTCCAAACTTTATTTAATTATTATATTCTTGAGATTCTTTTCTCTTTTTAGATAATATAAATTTATAATTCAAACGATAATGTCTACCTAGTGCAATTGTCTTAAATATTTCATTCAACCTTATTTTCATAATTCTCCTTCTTACTTCAATACAAATGGATTAGATGCACTTCCATCTCCTGATTTAATCATAACATTATTATTTAACATAACTGTTGGTCTTATTTTTTTATATCCAGATGCTTGATTCTCATCTATATAACCAGCACTTTTTACAACATAAGCTTCATAATTATTAAGTGAATTACTTGTAACTAACCACCACTCTGTTTCTCTTAATCTTAAGTAATTATAATTTTGACAACTCTTATTAGTAGTCGCTCTACAATTAGCATCTAAAGAAGCATTCATAAAATCACTAGCGGTTAATAGTCCTATCATTTGATTTTCTAATACATCAGAACACTCTAAACTATTATTATTAGTTGTATCTGTTGATGCTCTTTTACCTATACATAAATTAAATGGTGTTAACTTTGTTTTATCATTACTACTTAATATTGTTACAGATAGTTTATTATTATAAAGTCTATCTAAATACTCATAGATTCTACTAATTCTATAATCATTAAAACCACTATTAAACATCCTATCTGGATTATATCTATCATCATAATATGTAGATAAAGTGGAATCCATTTCATTTAATATTAATAATATTTTATTATCAGATGTTACTTTAACTATTCTAAACATTTGATTATCTAACTGTACATAATTATTAACATTATCTCCTCTATATACCTTTTCCCCATTCATATCATATAAACCATTACCAGATGTAACTATTCCTTGTTCCAATACTGCTTTATATAATTCTTTAGTAGTATAATTATCCCCACAATCTAAATATGGAGTATAAACCATATTATCTTCTATTTTAGTAACTTCTACTCTACCACTACAATTTTCGCCTTCTCTTAACTCACTTAAAGGTTTCATATAACCTGCATCTATTAGGGCACTAGCTCTTACAGTAACAGTTTCTCCTTCTTCCCTAGGTAAAAGACCACTTTGTACTTCATAATACTCCATAGCTGCATTTTTTAAATCTTCCTCTATCTCTTCATAAGTTTTATTACCATTACTAAATAGAGATATTATTAAAATAACAACTAAAAGTAATACTAAAACTCCTACTACTATTAGCATTATTCTCATTAATTTCTTTTTCATATCTCTATTATCTTTAACTGGCTTAGAAGTATTTGTGGCATTATTATTAAGTATCTCTTTACCTTTATTTTCATTCATAGTAAACACGCTCTCTTTCAAGTTAAGTAAATTGTATCATTATTTTAAGAATATTTCAATCAGTAGTATTTTCTTTTAAGAACTTTAGGGTATCATAGCCTATTTTATTTATAACTTTATTCTTCTCTTTTAGATGCTTTATTTGATTACTTAAACATAAAATAATAGCTTTATCAATATCTTGATAAGCAAGTAATCTTTCCTCTTCTATACCGGGATAATTTTTTCCTTTTTCTATTTTATCTGCTAAATAAACTATCTTTGCAAGTAAATCCATATTAGGATAACCTGTTGTATGATATCTAACTGCTAAGACCATATCTTCTTTGAAATTATACTTTTCTTTAACTAGAATAGATGCAATAAAACCATGAACAATATTCTTATTTTCGTCATTTAATAGCTCTTTAGGTAAATTATATTTCTTAATAAATTCATTATTTTCTTTCTCAGTAAACTCTTTACACATATCATGAGTTAAGGCACAGAGCATACATTTTTCTATATCTGCTTGATAATGTCTTGCAAGGGACTCTGCTTCTTCCATTACTCTAATTGAATGATTATATCTATAATCACTTAAACCATTTCTTACATCTTTTTTTATTTCTTCTATATTCCACATATTATCACTTCAATAATATTATGCCATATTTACCTCTTTAGGTAAAGTAACTATTACTCTTGTTCCTTCTCCTTTTACTGAATTATACACTAAATCTCCTCCATGTTGTTCTACTATTTCTTTAGAAAGACTAACACCTAGTCCGCTACCTTTCTTCTTTGTTGTAAAAAACATCTCACTAACATTATCTAAAGTATCTTTATCCATACCTATTCCATTATCTTCAATTATTATTTTCATAAAATTATTATCACTTTCTAAACTTATTTTTATTTTATTTTCTTTCTTACTATTATCTTTCGCTTCAATAGCATTTTTTAAAAGATTAATAAATACTTGTTTTAATCTATTATAGTCTGCTTCTATATAAATATCTTCATCTGGTATGCTAAATTCTGCTTTTATACTATTTTTCTTAAATAAATCTTCTAAGTAGTCCTCTAAATCTTCGAGTAACATAACTAGATCCATATCTTCTTTTTCTATCTTTATCTTAGTATAGTCTAAGAAATCATCCATTAAAACTAAAGTCCTTGTTATTTCATCTTTAATAATAGGAATATACTTTCTTACTTTTTTCTTATCATTAATATCTATCATATCAAGGTAACCTTTACAAACAGCGATAGGATTCTTTATTTCATGAGTCACTTTAAATAAAGAGCGTCTTAAGTCTTTTTCTTTCTCAATATTTTCTAAGTCATTATGCAACTCTACTACTTTTTCTCCTTTTGCAAATATAGATATTATAATATTAGTTACAAAGTAAAGAGTTATTATAATAGTAAAGATATAAAACAAGTTTGATGAGTAGGTCTTTTCTGGGCTAATGAACCAGAAGACTGCTAAAGATAACATAAAACTCTTAATAACTATAAAATAGTTAACGACATTAATTGGTTTTAGTTTCCTTTTTACAAATAGAGAATATACTATTAAATAACTACTATATTCTAAGGCTAGGAATAAAGGATTAATACCTAGGAATAGAGTTTCATAAACAATTAGTATTAATGTTATAAATATACCTAAAGATATTTTTCTTTTGTAATAACAAATAAGTAATGGAATATCAAAGAGAATAATAGGATAGTCATTATAACAACAAGTTCCAAATCTTAAGACAAAATATAGTGATGAAATAATAGCGACTTCAAATCCTAAATCTTTTTCATCACAAGATAGATTCTTTTTATAGATTGTATATAATAGGTACAATCCTAGTGGACAAAGTAATAAAATAATACTTTCAATTATAACTTCAATATACGACATATTTCTCCCTCTTTCTAAAATAAGTATATGTCATAGTTTTGTAGAAATTTGTCGAAAAATGGAAAGAAAAAGAAAAAATAGAGAAAACTCTACTTTAATTCGTCAATATATTTTTTTAATTGTTTAGATTCAGGTCCTAAGATAATCTTTAATTGATTATTAATCTCAACTATACCTTTAGCACCTAATTTACTAATTGATTCTTTATCAACTTTAGTAGTATCTTTTAGAGTAACAATAAATCTTGATAATTTAGATTCAGTACTGATAATATTATCTTTTCCACCAAGATACTCTACTAGTTTATTTAAATCAATATTAGCATCTTTCTTATTAGCTTTTAGTACTGCTAGTAATATTATTAATATTACGGCAATAATTATAATATACTGTATATCTAATAAATTCATCTTTATCACCTATTAACAATTATACTCTATAACTATAAAAAATAAAAGTGGAAATTAAAAGCAGTAAGTATCATAAACTAATAATAGAAGTTATAGGTTATTAACTACACAAAAATTTATTAGTCTCATAACCTATATTAGATAATAGATAAGAGGTGGTGTAAACAGTGAAAGAAAAGAAAGATACTTGTTGTTTAGGTAAATTATTAAAGGTTATTGATATATTACAAAGAAATGCCGGAGGTAGTGATTGCTTTGATGAGTCTTGTACTAGACCTTATTTAGGAAGTAGTCCTAATATTATTTGTTTTAATACAAGACCAGTTACTTTCTATACAAGACTTGGTAACGTATTTAGTACTACTTATACAATAGATGGTAATACTAATACTTCATCTGTTTTTAGAGTGGAGTCTGTTGATGATTGCTGTGTTAAATGCCGTATATTAAGACCTAATCCTGATACTAGTGATTCTAATAGAACATACCTATCTACAAATGAGTTTATAACTATTAATTTAGATTGTATCTGTGTTGTTAGTTGTTTGGATGATATTATTATTGATAATTTATAAAAGGAGGATAATTTATGTGTGATGATAAAAGTTGCTTAACTTCCATCTTAGAGACTATTCTTTGCTTACAAAATGCTAAAGATGACGAATGTGAAGTTCTAGGATGTGATAAGCCTTATTTAGGTCCTACTCCTAGTTTAGTGTGCTTTAATACAAGGCCAATAACTCTATATAATTGTACAACAGGATGTCGTTGGAGTTTTCCTTATACTCCTGATTCAGTTAATGGAACTTCTTCTATCTTTAGACTAGAAAATTTAGAGGGTAATTGTTGTACTTGTAGAGTATTAGCATTAAATCCTGATACTAGTAGTAGTGAGCCTTATGTTTTAACTAGTACATTCTTTACTATTAATTTAGATTGTGTTTCTGCTATTAAATGTTTACCTGATGTCTTTGTAAGTGGTGTTTAATAAAAAATAAGTCCATCTTTATTCCGATGGGCTTTTTATTTCTAGTGAAGTAATTGTTGATATAGGAATTACTTCATTATCTAATGTTATGATAGAATCATTTTTCTTTAAGGCAAGATAGGTATTAACTTTTTTATTAGAGAAAGTAATTTCTACAGGAATATTAAAAGCATAACCTTTAGTTCTAAATATTTTATTTATTTTCTCTTCTATTGATAAGTTATTATTGATAGATTTTTTTATTTCTTTAGGTTTTATTTTATTAGTTACTTTTTCATAGTAATATTTTTGATTAGTATCTCTTATATTATTACTCACTTTAAAAATGGGTGGTAATTGTTTCATAGTTTTCCCTCCTGTTACATTTTATGTATTTTATATAATAAAATATACTATTTTTTGATATAATAGTAATGACTTGATATGAAAGGACGTGGTGTTTTGATGCGAAGACAGAAAATTGATTTAACTATTGTTATACCTATTGTTTTGTTTTTTATTATAAGTATTACTACTATATATAGTGCGATGACTTACCTTTCTCCTGATAATGGGAACTTAGCTTTAAAACAAGTAATATGGTATTTAGTAGGTGTGGTTATAATTGTAATACTATTTAAGCTTAAAAATGATTATTTGTATAGAAATGCTTGGTTTTTATATATTATAGGTAATATTTTATTATTATCACTACTACTCTTTGCTCCAGAGATTAATAATAGTAAGTGTTGGTTTGTTATTCCTTATATAGGTAGTTTTCAACCTAGTGAGTTTATGAAGATTTTTATTATGTTAGTACTTGCTGTTATGATATCTAATTTTAGAGAGACTACTAATCATCCTAGTGTTAAAGAAGAGTTTATATTTATTTTAAAGACTTTAATAGTTGTTTTAATTCCTAGTGTTTTAACATTTTTAGAACCTGATACTGGTGCGGTTATGATTTACTTTATAATTTACTTCTGTATGATGTTTACATCGGGTATTAGATTAAGATGGTTTGTTATTTTAGGAATTATTATTGCTGTTATGCTTAGTTTAGTGTTAGGATGTTATTTCTTAAACGAAGATTTATTTGTAAATATCTTTGGTACTGATTTGTATTATAGATTTGATAGAATATTGGACTGGCAAAATGGTAGTGGATTACAGTTAGAAAATGCTTTAGCGGCGATTGGTTCTGCAGGAGTGTTTGGACATGGATTCAATCAGACACCAATATATTTTCCAGAGTCTGGTACTGACTTTATCTTTGCTGTTTATGCTTCTAACTTTGGATTACTTGGAGCGATAGTTTTAATTGCAATTATCATTTTCTTTGATACAAGATTAATTAATATGGCTACTAAAAGAAT
>DVKQ01000054.1 GCA_018715925.1 Candidatus Onthousia faecipullorum | reverse complement strand
AAGTAGATATGGAAAACTAGGTAATGAAAATTTCACAGGGACAAATAAAGAGGTATATCAAAATAAGAGTGATCAGTACATAACAGGATGTAGTTATGGAAGCCCTCCAAACGGAAATACAGATTATGGATGTCAATATACATATGATAATAATATAAGAACAGAAGATGGAATGACAGGAAAAGGAGTAGGAGCCAGTACGACAGGAACAATCTATGGAGTATATGATATGAGTGGAGGAGCCTGGGAGTATGTAATGGGAAACTATAATGATATCTCTGCAAGTAGTGGATTTAGTGAACCATTAACATTAGAAAGTAAATATTATGATAAGTATACAAGTAATAATGTAGCATTAGCATGTAATGGAAGCGAGTGCTTAAGTCATGGCTTATCAGAAACAGCAGGTTGGTATAATGATTATCGAAATATGGTAAGTGAGGAGTACCCATGGTTGTTGCGCGGCGGTCACCGTAGAGCTAATGGTAATGACGCAGGAGTGTTCTGTTTCCGCACCAATGCTTGGGGCTTAGGTGATGCTGATGGTAATGGCTCGTTCCGCCTCGTGATGAGCGTGACTAGTCCGTAAGGGCTAAGCGAATTATAGGCTTGAACGAACGTTAAGAAATTTAGCTTTTGATGTGGCCTTTTTAGAGCAAAATTTTAGATGTAGTTTTGAGTTATAGATAATATTTTATAACTCTTTTATTTTTTAGATTATTATGTTAAAATTATAGATAGTAAAGGATGGAAAGGAGACATGCTTATGTATCCACTAGGTAAACAGTTTGAAATTGATGGTAGTAAAGCTAAAAGTGATGATAAATGTATTTATAAAGGTAAACATTATCGTATTTCTATGTTAAGTGAGAGACTTGTTCGTCTTGAGTATAGTCCTAGTGGTGTTTTTGTTGATGCTCCTAGTCAGTTTGTTATTAATCGTCATTTTATGTTTCCTGAATTTCAAACTAAACAAGATACTAAATTCTTAGAGATAACTACTAAATACTTTCATCTTACTTATGTTAAAGAAGCTCACTTTTTGGGTTCTAAAGTTGATCCTATGAAAAACTTAAAAATATCTTTGTTTATGGGAAATGGCGATAATGATAGAGATTGGTATTATGGTCATCCTGAAGTACGTAATTTAGGTGGTAATATGATTAGTGAAGATGTTAAGACACCTAAATCTTTAAAAAGAGGTCTTTATTCTTTGGAAGGATTCGCTAGTTTTGATGATAGTAATAGCCTTTTGTTTAATCCTGATGGAACTTTATACGAAAGAGAAAAGGGTAGTCTTGATATATATGTATTTATGTATAAAGATGATTTCTCTTTAGCAATGAAAGATTACTTCTTTTTAACAGGAAATCCTCTTCTTATACCTAGATATGCTTTAGGTAATTGGTGGAGTCGTAATACTACTTATAATGAAGAGAGTCTTAAAGAAATAGTTACTGATTTTGAAAGACGTAATGTACCTTTAGCTGTCTTCTTATTAGATAAAGATTGGCATTACCGTAATGTGGGAAATGCTAAAGATTTACATACTGGTTTTACTTTTAATAAAGAGTTATTTCCTAATCCAAGTGAAATTTCTAAATTTTTACATGAACATAATATTAGACTTGGTCTAGAAATAGATCCTAGTGAAGGACTTTATCCTCATGAAACTTATTATGCTCAAGCTTGTTCTTATCTTGGTATTAATGGAGATAAAATAATTGCTTTTGATCCATTGAATCCTAAACTATTAGATGTATACTTTAAACTTTTCTTACATCCTCTAGAATCATTAGGAGTTGATTTCTTTTGGCATGATTATAAGGGTGATAATAATGTTTTTAAACTTCTTGCATATAATCATTTTAATTATAAAGATATAGGTAGGAATCCTGCTAAAAGGAGTATTATGTTAAGTCGTAATGGTATATATGCTGCTCATAGATATCCTATTCTTTATGCTGGAGAGACTGAAGTTTCTTGGGATGGATTAAAAGAAATATCTTCTAGTATGATGGCTGCTGCTAATATTGGAGTATCATTTTGGTCTCATGATGTAGGAGGTAATCATGGTGGTATAGAGATGAGTGAACTTTATATTAGATATGTAGAACTTGGTGTTTTTAGTCCTATTCTAAGATTTCATGCAGCGAGAGGTAATTATTATAAAAGAGAACCTTGGAGATGGGATATTAAAACAGAGACTATTGTTAATGATTATTTACGTTTAAGACATAGATTAATACCTTATCTATATACAGAGAGTTATAACTATTATAAAAATGCTAAGATGTTAATAGAACCTTTCTATTATAAATATAAATGGGTTATAGATGATAATAACTATAAATATCAATATTTCTTAGGAAGTGAATTACTTGTTTGTCCTATACTTTCTCGTAAAGATACAGTAATGAATAGGACAATTCATCGTTTTTATATACCTGAGGGAGTTTGGTATGACTTTAAGACTGGGAAGAAGTTTCCTGGTAATAAGAAATATGTATCTTTCTTTAAAGAAGAAGATTATCCTGTTTTTGCAAAAGCAGGTTCTGTTATACCCTTATCAAATAGAAGTGATGTTAATAATGTAGGACTTCCTTTAGATATGGAGATTCATATATTCCCAGGTGTATCTAATACTTATACACTTTATGAAGATGATGGACTTACATCATTATATAAAGATGGTTATTACTTAAAGACTGATATAGACTATAATTATATGCAAAATAACTATACTGTTATTATTAGATCTGTTGAAGGTAAAAGTGGTATTGCTCCATTAAGACGTAATTATAAGTTTAGATTTAGAAATACTAAGAAAGCAGAGTCTGTAACTGCTCATTATAATGATCAAGAAATTAAAATAGAAGCGATGTATGTAGAAGAAAATGACTTCGTAGTTGAAGTTAATAATGTTAATACTATTGGACAGTTAACTATTAATTGTAAAGGTAAAGATATTGAGATAGATGCAGTTAGACTTATTAATGAAGATATAGATAGTATCTTAATGGATTTACAGATTAGTACTTATATAAAAGAGAAAATTGCTAATATCACGTTTAGTGATATGACTATTAAGAAAAAGAGAATTGCTATTCGTAAACTAAGAAAAGATGGATTATCTCGTGAACATATGAAATTATTCTTAAAACTTATGGAATATATAGAAAGTGTGTAAAGAGAAACTGGTATTCTCTTTTTTTCTGTGATAGAATAGAGTTAATTGGAGGTGGTTTAGTTGAAGGCTATGATAACAGGGGCAAGTAGTGGTATTGGACGAGATATTGCACTTAATCTTGCTAAACTCCATTATGATTTAATACTTGTTGGTAGAAATAAAGAAGCTTTAGAAGATGTTAAATCTACTATTGATGGTAAAGTTAAAGTTAAGATTATTGTAGTAGACCTTAGTAATTTACAGAAAGTTAAAGAACTTTATGTCTTAACTCGTAATGATGATATTGATATACTTGTTAATAATGCAGGTTTTGGAGTGTTTGGAGAGTTTTATGATATAGACATTAATACTGAACTTAATATGTTAGATGTTAATATTAGGGCACTTGATATGTTGTGTAAGTTTTATTTGAAAGATATGATAAAAAAAGATAGAGGTGTTATTCTTAATGTTTCAAGCACAGCTTTTATGTCAGGACCTTTAATGAGTAGTTATTATGCATCTAAGAGTTATGTGTATCGTCTTAGTTTAGCGATTAATGAAGAACTTAGAAGACGTAAGAGTAAAGTTACTATTTCTGTTTTATGTCCAGGACCAGTTGATACTAACTTCAATAATAGAGCAGGTGTAGAATTTGGTGTTAAAGCTTTATCTAGTAGTTATGTAGCAAGGTATGCAGTAGAGAAGATGTTTAGTGGTAAAACTATAATTATTCCAGGTTTTAAGATGAAATTTGTCAAATTTATTGTTAGATTCTTGCCTGATAAGTTTGTTACCCATATTAACTATAATATTCAAAAGAAGAAAGGAAAATAAGATGAGCAGTTTGGTTTCGGTTGATAACTTAATGCTAGGACCTTTTACTAAGTTTAGTATAGAGATACCTTTAAATTCTTTAGTCTTTGTTACAGGCTCTAATAATAGTGGGAAAAGTTTATTACTTAAAGTACTTGCAGGATTAGTTAATTTTAAAAATAAAATTACTTATGATAAAGAGATAATAAAAAGCGATAATGATATTTCTTATATGGCTAGTTTAAACTTTAACTATGCTACTGTCTTAAAAAATATTAGATATCCATTGGAAAGATTAGGATATGAAGATGATAAGATTAATGTATTAGTTAGAGATATTGCTAAAGACTTAAAGATTACTAATTTACTTAATAAAAATATTAGTGATTTAAATGAATATGAGAAACTTAGAGTTTTTTTAGCATCTAAAGTTATTTATAATCCTAAATTACTATTATTAGATGATCCATGTCTTTTTTTGTCTCCATTAGAAAAAGAAGAGTTTATGGGCTTTTTAGAACAATTAAGGACAAGAGGTATTACTATAGTTATTTCTAGTTCTTCTTTGGATGAAGTAATCTATACTATTAATAGTATTATTTATGTACTTGATAAAGGGAAAATTGTTAGTAAGGGTGATATGTTAGAAGTATTAAGTGACGATAGTTTATTAAATAAAATAGGTTTAGAATTACCTTTTATGGTAGATTTATCTGTAAAATTAGAGTATTATAATCTTACTGACAAAATTAATATGAGTCCTTTGGGGATGGTGGAGAGTTTATGGAAATAAAGTTTTCTCATGTTAATAGTAAATATTTTTCTGATATATCTTTTGTTATACCTAAAGGAGAAATTACTGGTATATATGGGGATGATGGGGATAAATTACTTAGATTAATATCTTTAGATGATGATAGTAAAGGGATTATTTACTTTAATAAAATTAGAAAGTTAAGACGTAATTATTATTTGTTTAGAAACGATATGGAACTTGTAGAGAAAAGATTTATTAATATGTTTGGTATAGATAATATTTATGAGTATTTTAGAGAGTATATTAGATATAAGAAACTTGAAGTAGAAGATGTTGATAAAAAGATAAAAGACTCTTTAAGAATAGTTGGCCTTAAAGTAGATATCTTAGATAGACGTATATCTACTTTGACAGGAAGTGAGGTAAAACTTTTGCAGTTTGCTCTTGCCTTTCTAACTAATCCTAAAGTGATACTATTAGATGAACCTTTTAGAGGTCTTGATTTGAATGTGAGGAAAAAGCTTATTAGAATTATTACAAGATTAAAAGATAAATTTGCTAAGACTATAGTTATTTATAGTAATAATCCTAATTACTTATATCAATATACTGACTATTTAATAGTACTTAAAGATAATAAAGTGTTAGTAGAAGGTAATTGTAGTGATGTTTTCTTTGATAGTAAATATAATATTAAAAGACCTGATATAGTCTCCTTTATATTATTAGTTAAAGAGAAGAAGAATGTTAAATTACCTAGACGCAAAAGTGTTATGGACCTTATTAAAGATATATATTGGAATGTGAAGTGATATTATGAGATTTTTGATTAGATTTAGTTATGATGGTACTAATTTTAAAGGGTATCAAAAACAAGATGGGTATAGGACTATACAAGGTGAGTTAGAAGATGCTCTTTATAAAATTAATAATAATAAAAAAGTAAAGATAGTGGCGGCGGGTAGAACTGATAAAGGAGTACATGCAATTGATCAAGTGGCTCATTTAGACTTAGATGTTGATATTACTCCTTATAAATTAAAGCGAGCTTTAAATAGTTATTTGAGTGATGAAATACATATTAATTCAGCGATGGAAGTTCCTGATGATTACTTTGTTAGGTATCATGTCTTAAGAAAAGAATATCATTATTATATAAATATGAAGGAATATAATCCTATGATGAGAAATTATATCTATCAACATGGTTATCTTCTTAATGTTAGTAGAATGAGAAAGGCAATACACTTTTTTGAAGGTGAACATGACTTTAGAGCTTTTGTTACTGAGAATAATATTAAAGAGAATTGTGTTAGGACTATATATGAAGCATCTATTACAAGAAAAAATGATATTTTAGATATTAAGTTTGTAGGTAGTGGTTTTTTAAGATATCAAGTTAGAAATATGGTTGGGGCACTACTTAAAGTTGGTACTGGTAAGATAGAGCCTTATGAAGTTAAAAGAATACTTGAAAGTAAAGTAAGAGGTAAAAATGGAGCGACAGCGAAGCCTTGTGGACTTTATCTTGTTAAAACTACTTTGGAGAGTGATATATGATAGGAATAATAGACTCAGGAATTGGTGGGGGTTCTGTTTTAAGAGAAATATTAAAGCAAGGTATAAATGCTAATTTTATATATTATTCAGATTCTAAAAATAATCCTTATGGTGATAAGAGTAATGATGAAGTTTATAGTATTGTTAAGAATATAGTTAACTTTCTTTTAGAAAAGGGATGTGTTGCCATTGTAATAGCATGTAATACTGCTAGTGCTATGTGTGTTAAGAGGTTAAGAGAAGAATATCCTGATACCTTATTTATTGCAATTGAGCCTGCTTATAAGATGGTACATGATTATAATCCTAAGGGTAAAACTTTAGTTATGGCTACTAAGGGAACATTGGAAAGTGAAAAGTTTCTAGCTTTATTTAATAAATATGATAATAATAGGACAATACTTCTTCCTTGTAGTGGTCTTGCAGAACTTATAGAAGAAGGTAATGAAGTAAAAATAGATCGATATTTAGATGATAATCTAAGTAGGTATAAAGATATAGATAACGTTGTCTTAGGCTGTACTCATTATCCTTTAATTAAAGATAATATTAGAAAAGTTTTAGGAGATATTAAGTTCTTTGATGGTTCTTTAGGCGTTAGTAAAGAGTTAGTTAGACAGTTAGAATTTAGAGGTATTACTTTTGATGATAATAGTTATAGTGTGGAGTTTATTGATTCTAGTAGGGACGCTAGTAAAGAAAGAAGATTTGGGGAGTTACTCAATATTGATTAATAAAAAGCTCATAAATAGTTTGACTAAGTAGTACTTTTTTGGTATAGTTTAAATAGATTTTTCTTAGAAATCTAAAAGTAGAGATATAATTATTATAAGAGACTTAGTGGAAGGTGTGAACTAAGATAGTTATATTTTGAAGTTACATAGATGGAGAAAAAACGTGACTTAAGCGTTAATTAGGTATAAGTGCATAGTTTCTATGAAATAAGGTGGTACCACGGGTTTGTCTCGTCCTTAGTTTATGGGAACTTTTTATTTGTTCTAGGAGTGGTAGTATGAGTTTAAGTGAATTATATAGTGAAAAAGTTAATCAGTACAGAAAGACAGGTAAATTACAAGTTGAACCTAGTCAGGCTTTAACTATGTTACTTTTGGATAAGAAAGATGATTTTTTTCCTACTGATGTAAATATTGAGCATTTTTATCATGATTATAAAGAAGAGATAAATGCTGATGCTTTGAAGGTAGAAGAAGATTTTGATTTAGAGTCTCTAAAAGATTTTGATAAATTTTGGAAAACTTATGGTAGGGCTATAGAAGTGTTATTTGATGGAATTACACAGATGTCACTTATGAGTGGAGAAGATGTTTATCAATATTGTTATGGAGATAATAATAAAGTAAAAAAAATAGGAGGGATAAAATGACATTATATGAAGAATTAAAATGGAGAGGACTAATTAAAGATGTGGCAGGTGATGATTTAGAAAAGTTACTTAATGGGAAACCTATTACGTTTTATTGGGGTACTGATCCTACTGCAGATAGTTTACATTTAGGACATTATTCATCTCTTGTTACGGCTAAACGTCTTGCCAAAGCAGGACATCATCCTATACTTTTAGTAGGAGGTGCGACTGGTCTTATTGGGGATCCTCGTCCTACAGCAGAGAGGGAAATTATTTCTAAGGAACAACTTAATAAAAATTTAGAGGGCATTAAAAAACAAGTAAGTGATATTTTTGATGGTAAAGCTGAAGTTGTTAATAATTATGATTGGTTTAAAGGTTATGAGTTTACTGATTTTTTAAGAGATGTTGGTAAATATATTAATATTAACTATATGCTTGATAAAGATATTATTAGAAGAAGATTAGAAACTGGTATTACTTTTGCAGAATTTGCTTATACATTAATACAAGGTTATGACTTTTTATGGCTATATCAGAATAAAAATTGTGTTTTACAAGCTGAAGGTAGTGATCAGTGGGGAAATATTACAACAGGAATTGATTTGATTCGTAAAAAACTTGGTAAAGAAGCATATGGATTTACTATGCCTTTAGTACTTGATAAATATGGACGTAAATTCGGTAAAAGTGAAGGTAATGCTTTATGGTTAGATAGAAATAAAACTTCTAGTTATGAATTATATCAATACTTAATAAATGTAGATGATGAGATGGTAATTAGTTATCTTAAGATATTTACTTTTCTTAGTGTAGAAGAAATTAATGAGTTAGAGAAATCTAATAAAGAACATCCAGAATTAAGAGAAGCTCATAAAGCTTTAGCAAGATGTATTATTACAGATTTACATGGGAAAGAATCTTATAATGAAGCTTTAAATATTAGCGAAGCATTATTTAGTGGTAATATTAAGAACCTTACTAGTAAAGAGATAGAAATGGCTTTTAAAGGCTTAGATAAACTTGTTATAGATAAAGATATGAATATAGTAGATTTTCTTGTAGAATATAATATTTGTAGTAGTAAAAGAGAAGCTCGTGAGTTTGTTAATAATAATAGTATTAGTATTAATGGAGAGAAGATTAATAGTTTAGATTTTACTATAGATAAATCTATTGCTATAGATAATAAATATGTAGTAGTAAGACGTGGGAAGAAGAAATACTTTATTGCATGTTTTGGAGGAAAAAATGAAGAAGAATAAAAAGGACTTAAAAAAAGATCAGAAAAGAATAGTTAAATGGTTAAAAGTTGTTATCATATTATGTATTGCAATTATAGTTGTAGAACTTGGTTATATTTTACTTTCTTATTATAATAGAACACAGTCTATTATTTATACTGATACCTTAAACAGCTTTAAAGAGACAGATGATGGTTATTTAGTTGTTGGTAATAGTGATTTTAAGAAGAGTAAGTTTAATGATTATGAAAAAGATGATAATAAAGCTAAGTTTGCTAAATATAATAATGACTTTGAAATAGAGTTTGAGAGTGCTTATACTAAAGGATATTCATCATATTTTAGTGATGTTATAGAATATAGTGATGGCTATATTGCTGTAGGCGGTGCACAATATGATGAACAGCAGGTTAGTGATAATGCTACTGATGGCTTAATTGTATTATATGATAAAGAAGGTAATCAAAAAGATAGTAAAAGATTACAAATAGCAGGGGATACCACTTTTAATAAAGTAATACTTTTAGATGATGGTTTTCTTGTTATTGGACAAAGTATTTTACAAAATATGGTTATTGGTACTAATCCTAATGCAGGGGCTTTAATAGTTAAATATGACTTTGATTTTAATGAAGTATGGCGTGCTAATTATGGGGGAAGTAAATCAGGTAATTTCAATGATGCTGTTATTGATGGAGATTATATCTATTTAGTTGGTAAAGATGCTACTCGTTATGGCTTAATTGCTAAATATACATTAGATGGAGAAAGAGTATATGCTAAGAGTTATGAATATACTGATACTATTGGTTTTAGTTCTATTGTAAAAGTAGGAGATGAGTTATTTGTAGCAGGATCTAAAACTATTAATATTGATGCCAAAGATGCTGATAAAGTTACTGAAGGCTTAATCGTTAAGTATGATAGTGATGGTAATGTTTTAGATGAAGTTACTTTTAAGAAAAATAATAATGCTAGATTTAATAAAATTGTTTATGATGGTGATAATTTAGTTGTTGTTGGTCATACTTATAAAATAGATGAAGAGAAGTCTACTGATACTTATAATTATTTGGATTATCGTGGTATCATTGTTAAATATAATAGAAATTTAGGAAGAATTACTGATAATAAAGAAAATGGTGAAGGTGTTGATTACTTTAGTGATGTCATTGTTAATGATGATGGTTATTTAGTAGGTGGAGCATCTTCATCTCGGGAACTTGGTAGTAATAATAAAGATTATCGTACTTATTTCTTACAATATAATAAAGATTTAGAGAGACAGTGGTATAAGTAATGATTTATGTAGTTAAGAGTTTTATGGAGGATAAAGATACTAGTGGTAGTGGTAATCCTCCTTTATCAGAAGAAGGAGTAGAGTTTGGTAAAAAGTTAAAATTAAGAAATAATGCTATTAAGTTTGATATGTGTTATACATCATATTTGTTAAAAGATTTTGGTAGTGCTCTTATTCTTGTTGGGGATAAGTTAATAGTAAAGAGAACTCATAGTTTAGATAGTAAAAATAAAGAAGAGATATTTAGTTTCGTTAAATCTCTTCCTCAAGATAAATCTATATTAGTAGTAGCAGGTGATGATGTTATTTCTACTATTAGAGGTAATTTTGATTGTATGGAGTTAAAATAGATGTAGAAAGGTTATAAATATGAAAATAGGTATTGATATAGATGGCGTATTAACTGATGAACATACTTATGTTTTAGATAATGGTACTAAGTATTTCAGTGAGAATAATATTTCGTATATAGTTAATAGAAATGTATATGATAGCGAAGAAATATTTGGTGTATCTGAAGATGAATATAATAACTTTTGGAAAGAATATATTTTTGAATATTCTAAAAACATTCCAATTAGGTGTCATGCTTCAGATATTATTAAGAAATTAAAAGAAAAAGGAAATGAGATATTTATTATTACTTCGCGTTCATTTACAACTTATGAAAATGAAAATAAAGATAAAATGCAATATCTTGTTAAAGAATGGTTAAATAAAAATTCTGTTTTATATGATGAAATAATATTTACTAGAGAGAAAGCAGATATATGTAAACAAAAGAACATTGATTTAATGATAGAAGATAAACCTGAAAACATAGAAGATATATCAAAAGAAATTCCTGTAATAGTTTATGACTGTCCTTATAATGAAAAAATATATAATAATAATGTTATAAGATGTTATAGTTGGTATGATATTTATGAAAAAATAGAAAAATTAGAAAAGTAAAAAAACTGCAATGAATGCAGTTTTTGTTATAAGCTCGTTAATGATACATCATCTAGATCTAATGATTGGTTACCATTGGCATTAACTATGAACTCTATTCTGACTTCTGTAGTTCCAACTGGAGCTTCTGATGTAATTAATCTATAATATGCAAAATCACGGTTGCTGTTAGTCATGTCTTGAAATCTTACCATAAGATTTCCACCAAGAACATATCCAGAATTAGTTATGAATATTACATTAGCATTAAGTGATACTTGTGCTCCTTCTCCTCTTGCAAAGAAACTTAATTCATAAAAACAACCAGGTTCTATATTATTTATTACTTGTGATAGTGTTGAATCATCTGTTATGTTAATAGACCAATTACCTGAATGAAATCTTCCTTGACTGTTTTCTGATGTTATATTGTCTGGATTAGAGAATAACCATCCAGTTGGTTTATCATCAATAACAATTTCCATTCCGCCATTTACTACTAGTTCTCCTCTAGATACACAAGAACATGTACAGTTTCCAGTAGGACCTGTAGGCCCTGTTGCACCTCTTGGACCAGTAGGACCAGTGCAGTCTTTAGTTAGACATTTGACAACTTCGCAAAGACAGTTATTTTTTCTATCTTTGCTTTCGTCTTCAATATTAAAATTCATATTTACCTCCTTTGCTATATATTATGAGCTAGAAGAGAACTTAAATAACTAATGTGTTTAGAGATATCAAATTTAGAAACAAAAAAATCAAGGTCTTAAATGAACTTGATTCTTTTAGTTTCTATTTGTTATAGAATTCAACGATTAGTGACTCATTAATATCCATGTTAAGTTCGCCTCTTTCAGGATATCTTACATAAGTACCTTCTTTTTTGTTTTCATCAAAAGTTACATATTCTACACGTTTATTAACTTTAGTTAGTGCTTCATTAGCAGCTTTATGATCTTTAGAGTTTTCTTTTAATGCTATAACACTACCTGGTTTAACTCTGTATGATGGGATATCTACTTTCTTACCATTTACAGTAATGTGTCCATGGTTTACAAGTTGTCTTGCTCCACGACGAGTAGTTGCAAATCCCATACGATATACTAAGTTATCTAAACGAGACTCTAATAAAATTAAGAAGTTAGTACCATGTACACCTGGCATTTTAGCAGCTTCATCAAAAGTTTTTCTGAATTGCTTTTCATTAACTTCATACATGAAACGTAATTTTTGCTTTTCTTTTAATTGATTACCATAATCACTTGGTTTACCATGTCTTGCATTTCCATGTTGTCCTGGTCCGTAAGGTCTTTTAGCAAGTTCTTTTCCAGTTTCACTTAAAGAAAAACCAACACGTCTTGATCTTTTGTAACTTGGTCCTGTGTATCTTGCCATAATTTTCTCCTTTCCTTATATTTGCATTTTCTTGATTGTTGCTTTCACCATTTATTCAGGGAGTAATTTTTTCGCTTTACAGCACAAAAGCTACTCATTAAAAACACACATTGAATAAAGTAAAGCATTGCTGTTCAAGTAAATTGCTCTAATATCATATTATGAAATTCTCTTTTTGTCAAGTTTTAGGTAGCAAAAAAATATAGTTTATGATATGATGTTATAGTAGAGGTGATAGTAATGGGACATACGTTATTATATATAATTAGTGCTATTATTGTTGTTTTAATATTAGTAGTCCTTATTATTACTATTTTAAAAAGGAAACAAAAGAGATATTATCAAGATATATATGATGCAATAGAGCGAGAAAAAAACTTAATTGGAAGTACTCCTGTACTTTTAGAGCTTTCTAAGTTAGAGCCAATTATCAAGAACGAAAAAATGGAAGAGAAGTATCAAAAGTGGGAAGAGAGATTTGATACTATTAAAAACGAAGATATTCCTAAAATAGATGATATGCTTATAGAATTAGATACTTTGTTAGATAAAAAAGAATATAAGACTGCTAAATTTAGAATTGCTAAATGTGAAATGGAAGTTTATAAAGTTAGAGAACAGGCAGATGATTTACTTGATCAAATAAAAGAGATAACTTTATCAGAAGAGAAGTATCGTAGTATTATTAGTAAACTTAAGACTAAGTATAGAGCTTTAAATAAAGAATATAATGAACATAAAAATCTTTATGAAGAGATGAGTGAAGCGATAGAGTTACAACTTGAAAATATTGAGAAAAGATTCTTAGAGTTTGAGAAGGCAATGGATGAAAATATGTATAGTGAAGTTGTTCATATAGTAAAAGCTTTAGATACAATGATAGAACATATGGAGATAGTAGTAGAAGAAGTTCCTGATTTGATGCTTATGTGTAAACAGATGATACCTAAGAGAATTAAAGAAATTGAAGATACTGCTAAAAATATGACAGAAAAAGGTTATCCTATCGAATATCTTAATCTTGATTATAATTTGGAAGAGTCTCGTAAAAATGTGGGAATTATTCTTGATAGAATTAAAGTTTTAAATCTTGAAGACTGTATGTTTGAACTTAAGACTATACTTGATTATTTAGATAGTATCTTTGTTGATTTTGAGAAAGAGAGACTTTCAAGAAAAGTATATGAAGAAGGAATTAGAGATTTTGGTAAAAAGTTAAAGAAAACTGATAAAATAGTTACTGATATTTATGATCAGTTAGATGATATTAAGAATATGTATGATCTTAATGAAGAAGATGTTAATATTATAAATGAAGTTAATAAAGATTTAACTGCTATTAAAGATGAATATAAAAATCTTTTAGATAGAGTTAAAAACAAAGTAACACCTTTTTCTTTAATTACTAAAGAAGTAGATGAACTTACATTGAAACTTAAACAGACTGAATCTACTTTGGATGTAGCTTTAAAAAGTCTTGGTAATATGTATGAAGATGAGCAAAGAGCTAGAGAACAGTTGAGTGAAATAGATAAATTACTAAAAGAATGTAAAGAGAAGATGAGAGAGTTTAAACTACCTATAATTAGTGATAACTATTTCGTTGAACTTAATGAAGCGAATGAAGCGATAGAAGAAGTAGTTAAAGAATTATCTCGTAAACCTATTGTTATTAAAACTCTTAATACTAGAGTAGATACAGCTAGAGACTTAGTTTTAAAACTTTATAATACAACATTAAATATGATAAATAGAGCAAAGTTAACTGAAGCTTTAATAGTATATGGTAATAGATATAGAAGTTTACATGAAGACATTAATAATGGCCTTGATAGAGCAAGTTCCCTTTTCTATAAAGGAAGTTATGATAGTGCTTTGAAACTTTGTGTTGATACTATTAAAATAGTTGATGATACTATAGAAGGAAAGATAAAAGTTTATGAAAGTAAGATTTAATGAGAATGGAAGGGGAACATATGAGTTTTTAACTGTTGCAGTTACTTGTTTAGTACTTAGTGCTATTCTCTTATTTATAGTTATTAATAATAATCAAAAAGAGAAGTATGAAGTGTTTAGATATAGTGCTAAAATAGTCGGTATTAATGCTGTTAATTATAATAATAAGGCTAGTGATGATGTAGTTTATTTATATGAGTTAATTAATGCTGATTTGGTATCTAAAATTAAAAATATCTTTTCAGGAGATGAATTTTGTGATGCTTATGAGTCTAAAGTAGTATTTAAAGGTAGTACTAAGAAAGTTACTTTAAGATGCGGTAATTACTTAATCTATAATCAAGATGTTACTAGTGATAAATATTTTGTTTATAAAGTTGGAGATTGGTCCTTTGATAAAATAAGTGGCAATAATGTAGATACTATGAAAGTTTATGGACTTATTAAAAACGGCAAGAATTTGCTTGATGGTTATTATGAAAAAGAATTATTTATTAAATTAGTTGCTTTAAATTATGGAGATAAATATGATAGTCTTAAAGCTATTAAAGAAAATTATGAAGTAGATGAGAAAACTGCATATAGAAAAAGAACATTAGTTAATTAAATTAATGTTCTTTTTCATTTTTCTATGCTATAATTATATTGAAGTAAGTAAGGAGGTATTTTTTATGGATAAAAGTAAGGAAAAAGATTTTTTTGATAGTCCTAGTATGATTACTTATATTTTAATTGGACTTTTAGTTGTGTTAATAATTTTATCACAGTCTTTTGCTATTAGAAGTCATATGGAAGCAGGAGATATATTTAGATCTATTGTTAATCATAATAGTATTTACTTAATTAGTTTAATTTATTTTATTTTAATTAGAGTTAAGTTTGGTAAAAAGTATTTTGATTATTTAAATGTTATTATGTTTGTATTTTATTTGCTTACAACTTTTGCTAGTTTATTTACAATATTTCAGTCATTTGGATTTGATTCTATTTTGAGTTTAACTTTTAATGTGTTATTTACACTTTATTTTGGATATTCTTTCTTTACTAGTACAGTTATAGGTAAGGATTTGAAGTTATCTGATAGTCCTTTAGCAGAGATTAATAATGGACAGTATTATTATTTATTAATTGGAATAATTGCAATTAGTTTAATTGTATCTTTAGTATCAGTTAATAGTTTTGAAGATGTAGTTGTTTATTTGTTAGAAGCGATATATCAATTTATGTTTGTTAGATATATCTATCTATATAAAGAATATGTAGAAAGAAAGACAACTGTCAATGATAAAGTTAAAGAAGATGTTTTAGATAAAAAAGAAGAAGCAGAAGAAGTTATGGAAGATAAAACTACTTTAGAAATAGAAAAGCCTAAAGAGGTTAAAAGACGTGGTAGACCTAAAAAGAATAAAGATGAGGAGGCTTCGAAATGAAAGATTTATTTGATGAAATTGATGAAGAAAGAGAAGAATTACCTAAGTTAAAAAAGATAAGTAATGAAGTGCAGAAAAAGAGAAATTATAATTTTTATCAACAATTAGCGGTGTGTTTGTTTATATTTTTATTTGTTACTGGTGTTATTATAGGTAATTTATTTCCTGCTTGTAGTGAAACATCAGAACTGTTCGCTACTTGTACAAAAACTGAATATAATTTGACTTTAACTTTGTTATTTTGGCTTGGCAGTTTTATATTTTGCAGTATGATTTATGGACTTGGTGAAGTTATTAGATTACTTAATGTAATTGCCAATAATATTAGTAGAAAGTAGGGTTATTATGGAAAAGAGAAATGTTGTTAATTTTAAAGCAAGAAAAAGAGCGATTGCAATTGCTAGGAGAAAAGCAATTTTAAAAAGAGTGGCTGTTGCTGGTGTTGTTTTTGCAGCTTCAACGATAGGAATTTCTAGTATTGTAAATGCTATCAAAGATAACTCTAAAGACAATGATTCAGTTTCTTCTGTAGTTGCTGCTGAAGAGTCTTATGTTATTGATACTAGTACAGAGGATTTATCTACTTTAAATGTTGTTCTCATTAATGATGGTATTAGTGATGAAAAGATGAGTCAAGTAGAAAATTCTTTGGAAGCATCTGGCCTTGATGTTGATGTTAGAAATATTAGCGATTTTTATAAAGATAATACTGAATGTTTTGTTTCAATAACTAGTTATCAAGGAGATAATTATAAAATAGTTGGTAATTATAATAAAGGAAATAACCATGCTGATTTACTTGCTATAGGAATGAAAGAAGCATTTGATGGGGTACTTCAAAAAGGAGTTTATGATACGAGTGAAACTCAACCTACACTTGTCCCTTCTGATATTGAAAAGGCAGTTGGTAATCAAATAATGCCTAATGTTACAATTGTTGTTCCAGAAGATAAAGATTTAGAAGATAATGGTAACGATTTTAATAAATCATTTTCTGATAGGATTTTAGAAGGTTTAGCTCGTTATAATGATTCTTTAAAATATGTTGATATTTATGATGGAGAGTTTTTATTAAGACCTAATCCTTTTGATAATCCTTCTGATTATCAAAAAAGTGTAGATAGAGATGTTCTTAGAGTAAATGGGTTAGAGAATAGTTATGATGTACAGAAAGATAGTATTTTATTAAATAAATGGTTACCTAAGAGTTTTGATGAAGATGCAATAGTTAATGTCGAAAAGATTGATATTAAAGAAAATTCTTTAAATTAGTGACTGTCAAAAGACAGTCATTTTATTAGCAAAAAGGAAATAGTTAGTAATTATTATTGTTAATGCTTTAAGTATTAAAGAGAGGAATAAAACATGAATGAGGAGATAATTAGAGAATTATTAAACACAAGAGATTTTTATAATATTATGTATGAATATAACTTATATAAATATGATTTTTTGGATATTATAAGTAATTGTATTTACAGTAATGCTTTTAAATTGGAAGATAAAGAAAAAGAAGTTTTAAAAGATATTTATCGAGATAATGGATGTATGTTTAAAATTAAAGATGATGCAGTTGTATTTATTTCTGATACTCATTTTGATTATTCTTCTTTGGATAAGCATGATATAAATAGATGGGATTTACTTTATTATGTGTTAGAGTTTTGTAAAGACAAAAAAATTCGTTATTTAATTCATGGAGGAGATATAGGTGATGGAACAATTCAAGTAAATGGAGTAAAAAAACCAATAAATTTTGATGAAGGAAGTTATGAACTTGCAAGAAGACAAGTAAATAATATTTTAAATAAGTATCCAAGTAGTCTTGAAATTTATCAATCTGTATTAGGTGGTAATCATGATGAGAGATATTTATATTATGATATAGATATATTAAAAGAATTTGCAGATAAGAAAGATATTTATCCATTAGGATTTAAGCAAGCGTTTTTTTCTGTGTTTAATAAAACTATTTCTTTAGAACATGAAAATAGACCTTATCGGATAAAGTGTAGAAATTTAATTTCTCATGATTTAACTATACATGGTCATTCTCATATAGCATTGTTTCAAGATAATGATGTATACTTACCTGCATTGGGTGGTTTTTTGAATCATAAAAATGAAAAAGGTGGGGAGTTTGGTTTTTTAGTTATGTATCCTTATAATGAGAGAGAACTAGTAAAATTAGAGTTTGAACATTATTATTTAAGAGATGAGAGTTTTGTAAAAGAAGATAATCCATATGTTTATAAATTAAAAAAATAAAAAGGAGTATTGTTAATAAAGTCAATATTCCTTTTTAATTACTGTTTCTAAAAATAATCTTTTTTGAAATCCTCCATTTGTTTCTTTCTTTTTGTTTGCTTGTTTTATAACATCATCTAATGTAAAACCTTGATACTCAGCCATGGCTCTAATAAGCTCTAGTTTATCTCCTAGTTCTTTTAATATTTCATCTTTACTTTCTGTCTCTTTTACTTCTTCTAATTCTTCTGTATCCTTTTTTAATAAAGCATCCCAGTATTCTTCATCATTTAAAGTATGGTAGATTGGTGTTTCACCATTTTCTTTAATAATATTTGGAATGTTATCACGTACTAGTTTATTATATTTATTTTTCATAGTTATTCTCCTTAATAAGTAAATTATAACAGATAATTAAAAGAAAAAGTAGATGTTATCTACTTTTATAGTTTGTTATGTAATTTTAATATTTCTATTAGCATTTTATCACGATATTCGGCAAGTGATTCATCATCATTACCTATTTCTCTAGGTCTATTTTTTAAGGCTTCTTCTACACCTTCCCTTGCAATACTAGCGAATTCTTCTGGAAAGTCTTTAAAATCTGCCATATCATGTAGCCATAGACTAATAGATGGGTTTAGATGTTTCATAAGACCATCTATATGACCTTTACCACCACCTAATTCAAAGACTAAACTTGGTCCCATAATAGCCCATCTTAATCCTGGACCATATGTAACGGCTTTGTCAGCATCTTCAATAGTACATACACCATTCATTACAAGATTACATACTTCTCTATAAACAGCCATTTGAATACGATTGCAGATAAATCCTAACGCTTCTTTTTGTAATACTACAGGTTCTTTACCAATAGATTGATAAAACTCTTTAGCAGTGTTTATGACTTCATCAGTTGTATAATCTCCTTTAGTAAGTTCTACTAATGGTATTAAATGTGGTGGATTGTAAGGATGTGCACCAATGAACCTTTCTTTGTGTTTAGCATCTTTTGCTATTTCTGTAATTAGTAGTCCTGATGTAGATGATGAAATGATTGTGTCATCTTTAGTATATTTTTCCATTTCTTCAACCATTTTTCTTTTAACATCATAATTTTCAGGACCAGATTCAGTAATAAATTCTACATCTTTTACTGCTTCTTCCATTGAAGTAGTGTAATTAATCCTACTTTCAATTTCTTTAATTTCTTCTTCTGTAACAACATTATTTTTCTTTAAGTTTAGTAGGCTTTCATGTATTCTTTCCTTAGCAAGATTTAAAGCTTCATCAGTTATATCATAAACATTTACTGATAACTTTTTTAGAGAATAGTATAAAGCCCAACTATAACCAATTACACCTGCCCCAACACAGGCAACCTTCTTAATATCTTTTGCTTCCATATTCTACCTCCATCTTAATTGTAGTTTTTTGACAATAGAAATGCAAGTTAATTGACACTATTGGGTGTTAAGTTTTTGTAAATAACATTAATTATGGTAAAATTAAATAGAAAGTTCCCGAATTATTAAAGGAACTTTTTTTAACGACTAAATTCCCAGTCCGAAATTTAATTTATTCCAATTTCCTTTTGACAAATAGGACTACCTTGTATTAATTATAGGTGTTTTAACACTTATTTTTCAACAAATATGTTAAAAAATAAGCATTAAACACTAATAAGGTAACAATCCAGTCCTATTTGTCAAAAGTTTTCTCGGCATAAAGTTAAATTTCTAATAGCATATAGGTTTAAAGGTGTTTCTAATCATTTTGGTTTTAATGACGGACAAGTTTATTATTCAAATAGTGAAAAAGCAATTTTGATAAAAGGGTTTTATCAAAATAAAGAAATTGAGAATTTAGAACTTGTGGAATATACAATTTATTTTAATAATAATTTGTGGGCTTCTCAAAGCACAAATAGAAACCTTAATAATCCTAATTCTACTTTTATAGATGTAGCTTTCTATGAAAGAGGTGAAATTTGTCCTTCAGATTATAGTTATGAGTGTGAACAAAGTTATTTTAGTATGGTAGATGAAAAAGATTTTTTAGATAGTATTAAGGCTGAAGTGAAATATTATACTAAAAATGCTTCTTATAAAGAATATATGACTATATCATATAAATAATATTTAATAATAGAACTATGGAGAGATAAAATTATGAAGTTTAATGACGAAGATGAAAATATAAGAAGAACTGAAGAAATTGTAAAAACTGTTGCTTTTTTCGTTGTTATTATTCCTGTCATATTTACAGTACTAATTATTACAGTTTCATCAATTTTTACAAGTAGCAATATAAAATATATGGAAAAGTTTTATATTTTAGACGTTAATAATGAAAATAAAAGTATAATAATAAATCTTATAGAACAAGAAAAAGAAAATATTTCTTCAAGTTCAAAACTGTATTGTGATTCATTATATAGAATTGAATATTATAATATGTTCCCAGATGGTACTCATTATACAATATATTGTAATGATGAAGAAAATATCAACTTTGGAATAGATAAAGTAGGTGATGACGTTTTGAAAAATTACATATATGAAAATGGTTTTACTGAACTAAAAACAAAATAAATTATAATATTAATATGTAAAATAGCATCATATTTAATATTAAATTTGATGCTATTAATTATATTGTCTATAAGTTCTTTTGTATATTTTAATATAAATAATATTAAAAATGGCAATTACTAATATTATAATAAAAAATGATAAATTACTTTGATTTCTTAAAGATATTCTGTATTCCTCATTAAGTTTATATATATATTTATCTAAATCATCTGTATATATATCATAATAGAACTTTTTGGGGTGATATTTTCCAGTAATAGATTTGTTAATTATTATTTTTTTATAATTATTGCTTATTTGTATAAAGTTATTATTAACTATTAAATAGTTAACATTGTTATAAGTTTTATATTGAAAACCTTTTTCTAATAATTCTTGTTCTATTTTTTTACCAATACTTGTTGGAACATCGAAATATAATGACATTTTAAATACATAATCATTATAATTAATTCCTAATCTAATATTTATTTCTTTTATACTTTTTAATTTTAATAAATTAGTATTATTTAGACTATTTGATACTATTTCTTGAAGTTCATCTGTATATTTCGTATCAAAACTTCTTTCATATAACATTGCATAACCTTTATTTAAATAACCATAATCATTTTTCCCTACTAATAGAGTATTAAATAATATAAGAAATAAAGATATGTCTATTAGTAATAAAATTATATATACTTGTGATGCTTTCATATTAGTATTTACCTAATTTTCATTTTCTACTGTTTCACAGTCATAAGATTTTTGGGAACATTTTACAATTTTAGTATTTCTTGAATTATCTTTACCTTCAAAAAATACATATCCATCTTTAACTTCTTTAACAGTTGCATTTTGTAGATTAACTATATTTGATAAATCTTTCTTTTGAGTATTAGTTCTATCTAAAGTATACTCTAATACTATACCACCAGAACATCTTGTAACATAGAGTTTATTATCAGAAAAATAATTATGATTTTGATTTTTATAATCAGTAGGGTTACTGCAAGAACTAAATTCATCTAACATAATATAATCATTATTATCAATTTCATAAAATAAAGCATTTCTTATTTCTTCGCTATCATTTGGTGTTATATCAGTTACTATATATGTTTCTGTTTGATTAGTACTAGTGTTAGCATAAAAATATAAAGTAGACGTAGTATCTTTATCTTGTAAAGTATAATGTTTAAAATCATTAGTTGCATCTTCATTATTACATCCACAAATGCATAAAATTAAAATAGGAAATAACCAAAGTATTTTTTTCACACCTCATCGCCTCTATATACATTTTATCATAAAACTATATAAAAGAACAATCCATTATTGAATTAATTGAAGATCTCTCAAAAGTATCTACATATTTATTATAAAAATTTTCAAAGTCATTGTTTGGAATTACTAATTGTTTTCCTTCTTTGGCTAAATTAGTTATTAAAGTTGTTTTTCCACAACCATCTAATCCTTCGACAATTATC
>DVKQ01000053.1 GCA_018715925.1 Candidatus Onthousia faecipullorum | reverse complement strand
ATGATTACCTATAATATCAGAAACATCTAATATTGTTATAAAAGCACTCTCATCCATTTCATTAGCTATTTTTTTTAGTTCAAATACTTCTATTCTAGTTAGTACACAATACATTACTTCTTTTTCACCTGATAACAGACCACTACCCTTTATCTTAGTTACAGTTCTACCAAGTCTTTTATATATCTCATTAGCCATATCTGTTCCTTTTTCAGTTACTATTAAAGCTGCTTTCGCTTGTTCTAATCCTTCTGAGACAAGATCTATTACTTTAAAAGTAATAAAATAAGTTAAAACAGAATAAAGGGCTCTATCTATTCCAAATGTTAAAGCTGCAATACTATAAATAATAAAGTTAAATAACATTACAATTTGCCCTACTGATAAAGATGTTCTCTTACTTATAACAAGAGCGACTGACTCTGTTCCATCAACACAGGCTCCAAATCTTATAACTAGCCCTACTCCTATTCCTAGTAAAACTCCTCCGAAAATAGTAGCAAGTAATATTTCATCTGTAACTTCATGAAACGATTCAAAGAAATTAAGAGCAAGAGAAAAAGTTAACATACTAATCATTGTTCTTATTAAAAAATTTTTTCCTAGATTACGATACCCTATATAAACAAAAGGAATATTAATAAGTATAACAAGTAAACTCATTGGTATTGAAAATACTTTTGAGATGATAATAGATATACCTGTAACTCCCCCATCTAGAATATTGTTAGGTATTAGAAAAGTATCTAATGAATATGCTGCAAGCATAGCACCTAAGATAATCATAATATAAGATAGAATTGTTTTTAAACGATTGTTTTTTATTTTTGCCATATATATACCTCCATTTATATTATACAGGAAAATATTAATTTTTTTTTGGAATTTTATATAAATTATTGATATAATTGCATTAGAAAAGATAAATCTGGAGGATGATTATGGATAATTTAGTTATTAGGAAATATGTTAATGGAGATTTTACTGATGTTATAAAACTATTAAAGGACAGATTTAATATCAGTAATAATATAAAATCTATAGATGATAATATTAATAGTTTTGGAATTGTCGCTTTACTTGATAAAAAAATAGTTGGTTATATTAGAATTGATAAGTTAAATAATCCTTTTAAGAATAATTATTATTATTTTCTTTCATATGTTTGTGTAGATAGTAATTATCAAAATGTTGGTATTGCTACTAAGATGTTAGAGTTTATTTTTAATAAGGCAAAAGATGCTAATGTTAGTTATATAGAATTAACTTCTAGATCTTCTAGGGAAGCGGCAAATCGCTTATATTTAAAAAATGGTTTTATTATTAGAGATACTAATGTATTTAGAAAAGAGATATAGATATTATGGATAGTAATAGAAAGTTAAACTTAATTTTAAAGTATATTGGTAATGATAGACTAACAGAAATTAATGATTTTGCTAGTGAAGTTAGCAAAAGAGATTTTATAGAGTTTTCTTCTTTAGATGAAGTAAAAGCATTTTTTATAGATTACTTAGCAGAGTTTTATAATAATAATTCTAGAAATGATATTGATAATATTAGAGCATATACAGGAATTGCTTTTAGACGTTTCAATTCTGTTTTAAGAGGTATTTGGGATTATGATACCAATGGAGTATTAACTGATGAGATGAAAAGTGAATATTTAGATTATGCTAATAAATTAAGTGAATGTATAGAAAAATCAACTACTCTTTCTTCAAACATTAAGACTTATAGAAGTGTTTCTTTAGATAGTTTTAAAGATTATGGGATAAGTTCATTAGAAGAATTAAAAAGCTTAGAAAATAAATATTATTATGAAAGTGGCTTTACAAGTACTTCTTTAATAAGAGATAAAAGCTTTTTTAATAGAGAATTAGAATATCATGAGTTTTGTAACATAGAAATAGAATATTTAATACCAGAAGAATCTAATGATGGTTTCCCCTTAATTAACGATGATTTAAGTTATTCTAAAATACAGAGTGAATATTTAATTAATAAAAGTAGTCTTTCAAAGATTATTGATGTAAAAATAAGTACTGATGGAAAACTAGCTTATATGAAAGTAGTACTTATTCCACAGAAGATGTGGAATATTACATATAATAAAAATGATAGTCTTGATTTTTCAAATACTATCTAGTTTTATTCTTTTATATCGTCAAATAATTGTCTAATGTCTATCTCTAGAGCATCTGCAAATTTTCCTACTGTCTCTAAAAGAGGCGTTTTTTCTATGGAAAAACGCTCTAAATCTCTTACATAACCATGAGTTAGTCCTGTTAAATCTGCTAGTTCTTGAAGGGTATATTTACGCATAAGTCTATATTTCCTAATATTTTTTCTTACTATAAGAGAAAGTTTTTCTTTCGAATATCTACTGGTCAAAGTGTATCATCTCCTTCGAAAGAAAATTATTCCATAAAAGTTTTAAAAAATATGTCGTCTGGCAGAAGTTTTTATGCTATAATAAATGCGAAAGGAGTAAAAAATTATGGATAAGAGCAAAATTGATATGTATTTAACAGCTAATGCTAAATACTTTGAACCTTCTGCTATACCTATAATTAGACAAAAGTTAGAAAATGCTAGTGATGATGTTTTTGTAAGCTTACAAGCTTGTGATTTAAAAGACCCTACTGTTTTACTAATAATTTCTATTCTTTTAGGAAGCTTAGGTATAGATAGATTTATGTTAGGTGATGTAGGTATGGGAATTTTAAAACTTCTAACATTAGGATGTTGTGGAATTTTAACAATTGTAGATTGGTTTACAATTAGTAAAAAAACTAAAGAAAAAAATCTAGCTACAATTTCAATGATTCTGTAATGAAAAATTTAAAGATAATTTTAATAGTAATAGGGCTAGCTTTTATATTAAATATATTTGATATAAGGTTCTGCCCTTTTTTTAATATTTTTAATATTCCTTGTCCTGCCTGTGGTCTTACTAGAGCTTTTAAACTTATTATACAATTTAGATTTATAGAAAG
>DVKQ01000052.1 GCA_018715925.1 Candidatus Onthousia faecipullorum | reverse complement strand
TTTTATATCAATTATTACTACAAATACCAAAAAAGAGAAAAAATACTTTCCCCTTCTATATATGAAAATTTGGTACAATAAAATTATGACATATTTTTTTGACTAAAATATGCCATAATTTGCTTAACATTATATCATATTGTCTAATATTAAAAGAACTATTTTTTATAATTAGTTCTTTCCATTAATAGGCCTTTTATCCCGTCATAATATTTTTCTCTTGTAGATACTTTTTTAAAGCCATATTTTTTATATAGATTAATCGCTGCAATATTATCTTCTTTAACTTCTAAAGTTATATTTTTAATATCTCTTTTTTTGTACTTTTCTATTAGATATTTTAGTAATTTATCTCCTATACCTTTACCACGTTCTTTAGTAATTACTTCAAACTGTTCTATTTCTATTCTATCATAGATGAGGCTATACAAAAGGAAACCTATTATTTTATCTTTTTCCACATAAATAATTATTTTTAAGTAAGGATTTGTGGAAAACTCTTTCTCTGTTAACTTATAAGTAAAGTTATCCACAGAAATTTGTGGATAACTATCATATTCTTTAATCATAATCCAGCTTTTTCCTCGGCTTCTGTCTTTTTCAAATAAATTGGATTTACTAAATGAGGATTAAT
The DNA here is from genome assembly GCA_018715925.1 of Candidatus Onthousia faecipullorum. GTDB lineage: Bacteria > Bacillota_I > Bacilli_A > RF39 > UBA660 > Onthousia > Onthousia faecipullorum. The sequence goes on along the minus strand of DVKQ01000052.1, from coordinate 9,266 downwards.
TCCCTCATTGTTTTCAAATTGTTTAACTATTTTTAGAATATCTGGATTATATTTTTCTTTTTTTAAATTTATATCAATATCATTATTAGTAATAACAGTTACCTCATCTAAATATTTACTCTTATCTAATAGGTCTTTTAAATCTATATGTGAATCTTCTATAACATTATTATTGTCTTTATCATAAATTGCCCCATAGACATAGCCCCTTCTTGCATCAATTAAAGGCATTTTATATGTGTTATTATTACACGATATAGCCATAGCAGTTAAACCTGATATTGGGGTAATATTTATATTTAAAGCCCAGCCAATAGTTTTAGCAATAGTAATACCTATTCTAATACCAGTAAACGATCCTGGTCCATTAACAACTATTATCTTATCTAAGTCTTTAGGAGTAATATCTGCTTTATCAAATAATTCTATTACTTTAGGTAAAGCTTCTTTAGATAAATCCTTTTCGTATTTTTTCTTTATAGAAGATATTAGCTTATCATCAATAACAATACCACTATATAAATAATCACTAGATGTATCTATATATAAAACTCTCATAGAACATCCTCACATAGTTCTTCATACTTAGAACCATATGGTGTAATAGAAATTATTCTGGTATCTTCATCTTCACTTGATAATTTAAATTTAATTTCAAGTCGCTCTTCTGGTAAGTAATCTCTTATCATATCTGCCCATTCAATAATACAGATGCCACCTTTAGTATAGTAATCCTCTAGACCAATATCATCTACTTTACCATCTAGACGATAAACGTCCATATGGTATAGTGGTAGTTCTCCGCTTGTATATTCTTTAATAATATTAAAAGTAGGTGATGTAATTTCTTCTTTAACTTCAAGAGAAGAAGCAAATCCTTTAGTAAACATTGTTTTACCACTTCCTAAATCACCTATTAGACAGATAACCATATTAGGAAATTTCTCTGATTCAATATTTTGTGCTAATTCAACTGTTTCACTTTCACTGTAACTAGTTATTTTATAGTTGTTCATAATTATCTCCTCTTTTCTATCTATAAATTATAGCAAATAGTTTAATAAAAGTTCAATATAATTTTTATAATATCTTAAGATTTTACTTTTATAATTTTTACCATTAACATTTCTGCTTTAGTATACCTTTTAAAACTACTTCTACATATCAATATGTGGCTAAAGAAAGACTATATTAAATACTGGTTTTAATTATTCAGCAATAATAAGGCCTTTTTTTATACTTAAGTACCTTTGATTAAAAGTTATATTAACTACAGAAATTCAAACTTCTTAATTACATATTTTTCTCACTATATGCCTTATTATTAATTAGAAAAAAATAATACTATATGTATTATTTTAATAAGTTCCATTACTAAGTTGATTTTCAATTTCACGACGATGGCTTTCTATTTCTTCTTGAGATTGGAACATTCCTTGTTTCAATTTATTTGCTAAATCATCAAAGCTATTTTGCAAATTAGTAACCTTAGCTTTAATTTCACCTGTAATCGAATCAATATTAGCACTACTCAAAGTACCTTGAGATTGAATTTGAGTATAAGTATTTATTGCCTCCTCTGTTTGTTCATCTAATCTTGCAATAAATTCATTTTTTAAATAATCTATTCCATCTGCTATTCCTAATGTTGATACATTTTTATTATTCATATTATCTTTCCTTTCTTGTTATGCTTGATCAATTTGAATTGTTTTTACTTTAGCTGCTTCTAAGTCAGAAATTCTCTCTGTTAAATATGTTATAAAAGCTTCAATATCAGTTTCTGCAAAATTAATTAATTGATTTACAGTTTGTTGTCCAGCATCTGTATTCCAAGCTGGTCTTAATTGATTATTAATATAATCAATATAATTATTTTTTGAAACTTGTATTGTATCTCTAACTTGTTCTAAAATTCCTATTTGTGATTGCAATTGTTCTGTATTGAATGTCAAATTATCGCTATATCCATTCATACTTATTCCTCCTTTTATTATTAGAATAGTCTATTTAAAATTTTTTTTCAACATTGTCTATTATTATTTACAAATGTTTACATAAATACTAATTCTGTACCATTTCTAATATTAGTATTTTTTAATAATAATGCTTCATTATACATGCTACCATTATTGCGATTATAAAGATGCTCAAAATTTGTTATTTGATAATAGCCATTACTTATTTCTGTTAATCCTTTAGCGATTAAAGAACAAATTTCTCCTATTTTTCTATTGGCTGGTAAAAATAATTCATATTTTTTTTCTAAAGTTGGTACATAAAGTTTTACAAGTACTTTATTATTCATCAGTATCACCTTCTAGCACTTTAATTTTAATAGCTTTCCCATTTTTTATATTATAGCCAAAATTAGGTGGCAATGGAGATGCTAATATTCTTAGAGGAGTTATTAAATTATGTATAGTGGTATTATTTAAACCTTTTCCTATCCATATAGCATTGTCTAAACTAGTAAATTGTCTGAACCAAGATTCATATGCTAATTTTTTAATATTAAATAAGTCTGTATTAAATACTAAATAACATTTTTTTAAGTTAAATAACTTTGTTAGATAACTTGTTATATCATTACCTATTTTTGTTTGAATATGTTTTATAAACTGCTCTGCATCATTAATAAAAATAAGACATTTATTTTCACTCTCTTCTATATCTTTAAAAATATTATTTATATCTAAGTTTTGACCATTTATATAAATTACATTAGACATTTCTTCTTGATATAAATTTTTATAATCTATAACCATTATTTTAGTGGTTTTAATTATACTTAACTCTTTTATCAATAATTTTGTAAAACTAGTTAAAGCATCTACATCTTCAGCATTAATTAAATTAATTAAATTTTTTGTAAAGTTATATGTTGATATTTCTAGAGTTTCTTCTTCTATACCAATAGGAATAGATTCTATACTCTTAAGATCGTTGTTTATCATAGAAATGGTAACTTTCTCTGGTAGTATTGGTATAGGCTTTGCTTTTGTATTTTCATTTTGTTTTAGATAATCACAAATGCCTTTTATGTAATCATGTAGTTTTTCATTTTCACAGATTGTAGCTGTTTGAAATTCAAATGGATTATCATTTATTATAATTATACCTCTATTAGCAGTTTCAGATATGGTAGGACATTTTTTTCCTAGTACCATATTATATTCTATAGCAGAGTTTAGCTTTAATGGTACTATTTGTGAGAAATTTGCTCTAAGAGATAGTCTAATACTTCTATCACTAATAGCAGTTACAATTGTATAAAGTCCATATTTTACGCCATCTCTAGTTATTTTACTTAGAATAATTTCTTCTTCTTCATATGTTTCTTTAAAGTTTTCATAACCTGATATTAAAAGAATAATAGTTGGTAATTTAACAGATGAGTGGCTAATGTAATATTCATAACTACCATTATAGTCTTGGAATTTTTTCTTTCTTTGTTCTATCTCTTGATTTAATAATTTGAATAGCTTATCAACTTTTTCTTTTTCATTGACAAAGACAACATCTCCCACTGATGGACAATTTTTATATATTTTTAATGTTTCACTATCAAAATCTAAAACATAAATGTTTACTTCTTTACTTGTATAAGTTGTAATTAAAGAATATAGCAAGGTATTTACAATGGTATTTTTTTCATTAATACTATAAATAATTGCATTTCCTTTAGTAGTAAAGTCTAATGTTACAAGACCTTGTTTTTGTTCTTTAGGATTATCATATTCTCCAATTATAGGGGTAATATTGTAAGGAATTTTTTTAAATTGATATTTTTTCTTTAAATCATCTATATATATAATAGACTTTAATTTTTCAAGCCATAAGTTATGAACTTTAATATTTTCTTTTGAAGCTATTGAATCTAAATACTTAACAATATTTGGTAGTTGTTCTCCTTTAAGTTCTAAATTAACATTTTTAGGCATAGTAATAGTTTTTATATTTCTTGCAATGTTATCTATAAAAATTATGCTACTATCTATTTCTTTATAAACTTTATCTTGCGGATAATAGGGAACGCCAGCATAGGCAGCTTGTCCCATAGAAAATAATTCATCATAACCAACTTGAAGATAGAAACGTCCTGTTTCTTTAATTGTGGCAGCATCAGGTCTTTTTATCACTTCATTAGAATCACTAGCGTCTTGGACTTTTAGACATACTTTAAATCTTGAGTTTGACCAAATCTGATCATTGACTACACCACTTGGTTTTTGTGTTGCAAGTATTAAATGGACTCCTAAACTACGACCTATTCTTGCTGTTGATATTAGTTGATCCATGAATTCTGGTTGATCTGTTTTTAATTCTGCAAATTCATCTGATATTATAAAAAGATGAGAAATAGGAGTATCTAATTGTTTTTCACGATAGTATTTTTGATATTTATAAATATCTATAGTTCCTTCACCTAATTTATCTCTTGCTTTATTAAATAACAATTGCCTTCTTTTTAATTCACTTTCTATAGATGATAAAGCTCTATTAATATCTGCTGTTTCTAGGTTTGTTATAGAACCTGTTAAATGAGGAAGTCGAAGTCCTGTTTCTTTGTTTTCAAAAGCACCTACTAAACCTCCACCTTTATAATCAATTAATAGAAATTGAACTTCATCAGGATGATAATTTATAGCCATTGATAGGATGTAGGTAATAATAAACTCTGATTTACCACTACCTGTCATTCCTGCTATTAGTCCATGTGGTCCTTGTTCTTTTTCGTGAAGGTCTAATTTAAATACTTGTCCATTTGTACCATAACCAATTGGGGCACTTAAAGAAAGAACAGGATTATTAACTTGCCATCGTTCTAATGAATTAAGTTGTTCGATGGTACCTACATTATACATTTCTAAGAAACCTATTTGTTTAGGTAAATCATAATTATCATCTTTATCTTTAATGGGGATATTAGAAAGTATTAAAGCACATTGATAAAGATTTATTTTATTTACAAGTTCAATAGAAAATGATTTTTGTGTTTCTTTATTTAATTCATTTTCGAAAACACCACCATCTTTTAAATCATTAATACTGATAAAGCTTTTACATCTAGTTGGTAAATTAGTTAAACTTGAATTTAATATCAAAAGACTAAAACCTAAATTATCTTCCATTTCTAATATTTCTTCGATTATAGGATTATTTTTAGCCATTTTATAATCATCAGTAATAATAATATAATAAGTATCAAATAGTTTATAAGCAGCTTCATTTGATGTTTTCTTTACTTCCTTTCTTGCTTTTAATATCTGTTGTAAATATGTAGATACTTCTTTACATTCATCAAAGTTAGTGGCAAAAAAACGCATGCTTTTGTCATGATTAAAATTATGTGGCATTAATTTCATATATTCCCAGTATTTAGCTCTACCTTTGTTGGTCATTATTATTATTTTTAAATCATGATAACTATGAAGAGCAACCATTTGTAAGATTAAGGTATCTACATATTGTTTAGTATAACTATAATTGCCAATAATAGCAGAGATATTTTTTTCAATAAATGATTGTGTTATAGGAGCACCATCTATTTCTTTGTTTTTATCAATTATAAGACGCATTCTTTCATCTAATAAATCTTGATTTACTTTAAAATGTTCTATCGGATAATCGATATTTATTTTTACCTTTTCTTTGCCTATGCCAAGTCTTAAATTTAAAAAATCTTTTTGTTGTAATTCTCTTTCCCAAAGTCTTCTGTTTTTGTTTATAATAAATTCATAACATTCTGTTGGACTTAAACTATTTGACAAAAGAACTTGTTTTTCTGTTGTTATTATTTGTCTTAGTTCTTGTTCTTTTTTAGTTAGATATTCACTATATGCCTTTTCCATTTCTTCTATTTTCTTCTTTTGTTGTTTTCTTGTAATTTTTCTATTTATTGTAGGCCAAATAAGAATTCCTGCTAACATAGAAATAGAAATTGCCATAGTTGGTAAAACACTGTAAAGACTTCTATTTTTGTCTTGTAAAGACATGAAGGATACTAAAAGCATAACGAAAGATGTCGTCCCCATTGTAAGCATCGGTCCTAATGTCATAATAAGTGGTGTTTGTTCTTGCTCATTAATATTGGGATGAGCGTCAATCTTAAAATTTTTTGTTTCTAATATTTCAGTAAATCGTGGCATTCTAACAAAATAATCATTTTCTTCATATAGATTTATTTCTAATTCATCTTCTTCTGTTTTAATATTTTCAGTTTTTTGTTCCATTGTTTTTTCTTTTAATATAGACTTATTAACAACAACAGAGTTTAAAGGGTTGTTAATTACTATTTGATTTGCCAAAACTATTATTTTTAATCCCATTATAAAAATAATATCACCATGATTTAAAACTATAATTTTTTCTTTGGGAATAACTAAATTATTGACAAAGGTACCATTTTGACTATTTAAATCTTCTATAAGCCAAGTATTATTTTTATATTCTAACTTTGCATGGTGAGGTGATGTTAATGGATTTTTATAGATAATTGCGTTAGCATTGGAACTACCTATAGTTATAACTTGATTGTTATTTATTGTATAATTCTTCTTACTTTGATCATTTAAAGGAAGTACATATAGAATTAGATAACCATCTTGATTTTTTAATTTTAATAGAAAAAAATTATATGCTTCTAAAACTACTTTATTAATTGGTTGATTGTTATTTATTATACTAACATTCTTATTACTATAAACAATCCATTTACCATTCTCTTCTTGAATATTTATTATTCTTTTTTCCTGATTATCATCATTTATGTCGGAAATCCAATAGCTTCCATAAACTTTTTGTGGCAGGGTTAAACTTATTAATTTGTTTTCATCTATAATATATACTATCATATCCTACCTCCTACTATGCATTAATTATAGAGTGTTTTTTCTATTTTATCAAGATAGGATTGGTTTTATTTTAATTATTTATTTCCATCTCTAAGTGTTCTTTATCAGATATTAAGGGAGTATTTAGAATTCTAAACTTCTTTTCATTATTAAATAAATATCTTAATTCAGCAAAATTTTTGTTAGGATTTAACATTAAAGTTGCAAGATTATCAAGTTTTTTTAATTCTTCTTTAGTAAGACTAAAAAATTCATTATCATCATCTATATAACTAGGCTTAAAAAGATAAGAGATTTCATCACCCATAAGAGCATGAAAGTCAAAGAATAGTGTGTATGCTAACATATTTAAACCTTGAAAAGAAGAGCCATGAATATATTTGTTAATATCATCTTTTCCACTTCTTACATTAAGCCAAACTTCTGCTATCCAACAAAATTTTTTTTGTGGCATATCAATATGGTCTTTACCACTAGCAGGATTAGGATCACAAATTATCCATCTTTTTTCTTTTTTATGATAATATTCTATAATCCAATGGTCAAAGCATCTATTATCATTTGTGAAATAAGAAGCGAAACCACTACGGACTCTACATGGTATTCCTTTCGCTTTAAGAATAGAAGCAATTAAAATAGCAACATAACGGCAGGTTATAACTACTTTATGTCTTATTTCTCTATTTTTAGTAAAACCTCTTTCATCTTGTCTAAAAAGTTCTGCAGTTATGGCTGGTGCAGTTAGTAAGATATCATCATGACATATATATTGCCACCAAGGATACTCTTCGGAAATATGGTCGTGACTTTTACCTTTTTCTAATTGTTCTTTTCTACTTCTTCTTAACTCCTTTCTATGAATTGTTTGTGACAGTATTAAGTCAGTTAATTCTTCCATATCATTAGATAAACTTTTATAGTATTCTTTGTATGGTTCATAATTAGTATAAATACTTGTTTTTAAATAAAAATTTAGCATTTCTTCAGTCATAATAATAACCTCCATATTTATTATAGAGGTTTAATATATTTAAATCCTTGCTTTTATACAATGAAAAATGTCAGGTTAAAGGGAACCATAACTCTACATAATCGTCATAATATATTTCAAGATAATTATTTTCTTTTAATTTGTAATTTAAACTTGGCAAATAGATTTCTTCTGTGTTATTTATACAGTTGTTAACATCAACAGCTTTAAATGATCTAGTTGTGATTACAAACCAACTTGATGAAGATATTGTAAATATTGAAGCATTATCCCATTTTTCTTCTAACCCTACATGATAATAAAATTCTTCAGTATTATTTTTTATAAGCTCTGATATACCATAACGTCTTTTAGTATTTTTAAATTCATTGTTTTCATTTTTTATACCTTTCCAAAAATCTTCAATAAGACTAGAGTTATTATTAATAGGAAATAATTTTTTTATGGTATATAAAGTAAATTTTTTATTGTCCACAATCTTATATTTTATATCATCCCTCTTTGTATAATTAGATTTAAAATGTAGTACAGGATAAATTTTAGATACTTTACCATTCTTAACTTCTTTAGGTGTTGCATTATGAAAAGTTATAAAGCTTCTTGTAAATGATGAAGGATTTGTGTAGCCATAGGTGTTAGCAACATCAATTACTTTCATGTTATTACGTAAATCTTTCGCTGCTAAGGTTAATCTCCTATATCTTACATATTCTTTCATTGTAATTCCTGTTAAAAGTTTAAATAATTGTTCTGCTATATAAAGATTAGTACCTAGTATTTTTGCAGTTTTATTATAGTCTATTTTTTCATTTAGATTATTTTCTAAGTAATCTATAACTTCATTTAGTTGTTTATATATATTCATAAATAACACCTCAATATTAGTATAACAAAAAAAGACTCATCATTTAAGAAAAGTCTTTTATAAACAAAAAAATAGTAAGCAACTTCCTATTTTCGCATACACTATCGTCGGCGTTAGAGTGCTTAACTTCTGTGTTCGGGATGGGAACAGGTGTACCCACTCTGCTATCGTTACTTACTAAAATATAGAGAAATAATTCTCTGAAAACATAGATATTGTGTTCATCAAATTTATTAAATAGGGTTAAATCCTCGATCTATTAGTACTGGTCAGCTCAACATGTCGCCATGCTTCCACCTCCAGCCTATCAACCAGATAGTCTTTCTGGGATCTTACTATATAAAATATGGGAAAACTCATCTTAAAGTTGGCTTCCCGCTTAGATGCTTTCAGCGGTTATCCATTCCCAACATAGCTACTCTGCACTGCAACTGGCGTTACAACAGATACACCAGAGGTTGGTCCATCCCGGTCCTCTCGTACTAAGGATAGCTCTCTTCAATTTTCCTACGCCCACAACGGATAGGGACCGAACTGTCTCACGACGTTCTGA
>DVKQ01000051.1 GCA_018715925.1 Candidatus Onthousia faecipullorum | reverse complement strand
TTTTATATCAATTATTACTACAAATACCAAAAAAGAGAAAAAATACTTTCCCCTTCTATATATGAAAATTTGGTACAATAAAATTATGACATATTTTTTTGACTAAAATATGCCATAATTTGCTTAACATTTTGCCATTAAAGTATTATTATCATAATAACAATTAAAGTAATATGTAGTTGTTCTTTTGGCAACAGGATATATATTATTTTGATTTATAAAACACGGAGCAGGTTCTGTGATAACATGACCTAATTCATGAGTTAGAATAGTTATTAATTTTTTATAGTTACTATCATTTATATAATCTACTCTATGTATAACATTACATTTTTCATCATAGTCAGTTGTTGTTGTAGCAAATATTTTATTTTCCCCAGTAAATTCTGTATCACTACTATCAACTTTATTAAATACTGTATTACAAACGTTTATTATACCTGATATAGGGATTTTCCCATTACTTTCTCTAATATATCCTTTACATATAGCTTTCACTATAGGCTTCAATTCTAAAGAAACATTATTAGAATTTTCTATTAACTCATCTACTTCTTTTAATACTTCATTCATAAACAACTCTCACTTTCTTTTATTATTCTACCATAAAAAGAAGCCTATTTCCTAGACTTCTCATACTTCTTCATAAACTTTTTATATAGTTCATCGCATTTACTAGCATCCATCTCAGGTGTATCTTTTAATGGATTAGGAATATTAAGTTTTTGATACTTTTCAAAACCTAAGTGATGGAATGGTAGAAATTCTATTTTTTCAATATTTTTTATTTTCTTTAAATATTCTACTAGACCATCTAAATATTCATCATTATCCATAATACCTGGAACAATTACTTGTCTAATCCAAACTGGTTTACCACTTTTATTTAACTCTTCGATAAACTTCTCTGACTCTTCTATATCTCTTCCTGTTAAGTCTTTATAACCTTCTTTAGTAACGTGTTTAATATCTAAAATAACAAGATCAATTAACTCTAATATTTCTTTATATTTACCAATACCAACACCGGCAGTATCTAAGGCAATATGGATACCTTCTTTTTTTAGTTTCTTACAGATATCTAATAAGAAATTAATTTGTAAAAGAGGTTCTCCACCAGAGAAAGTTACACCACCATTATTTCTTTTAAAGTATGGTTTGTTACGAAGAATTTTTTTAACTAATTCATCAGTATCATAGTTTACTTCATTCATAGCCCAAGTTTCTGGGTTATGACAGTATTTACATCTTAGAGTACAACCATCTAAAAATACTACGGTTCTAATTCCTGGTCCATCAACAAGACCAAAGGTTTCAAGTGAATCTACGCTTGCTTTCATTTACATCTTCTCGTGGAAAGTTCTTGAAATAACTTCTTCTTGTTGTTTTCTAGTTAAACGATTAAATCTAACAGCATAACCTGATACTCTAATTGTTAATAATGGATATTTATCTGGATTATTCATAGCATCTATTAACATTTCTCTTTGTAAAACATTAACATTTAAGTGATGTGCTCCTTGTACAAAGTAACCGTCAAGTAGGCTTACTAAGTTATCAATTTGTTCATCTTTACTGTGTCCAAGAGAATTTGGCACTATTGAGAAGGTATTAGAAATACCATCACGACAACAATCTGCATAGTTAAGTTTTGCAACTGAGTTAAGGGATGCAATGGCACCACTTGAATCTCTTCCATGCATTGGATTTGCTCCTGGAGCGAATGCTTCTCCTGCTTTACGTCCATCTGGAGTAGATCCAGTCTTACTACCATAAACAACATTTGATGTAATTGTTAATACTGATAATGTTGGTGTAGCGTTACGATAACATTTATGTTTAGATAATTCTTTATACATCTTATCAAGTATTTCTTTAGCAATATTATCTACTCTATCATCATCATTACCATATTTAGGATAATCTCCTTCTACTTCAAAGTCAATGGCAATACCATCTTCATTTCTAATTGGTTTTACTTTAGCATACTTAATAGCAGAAAGTGAGTCTGTTGCAACTGATAGTCCTGCAACACCATAAGCCATTAGACGATTTACATTAGTATCGTGTAAAGCCATTTGTCCTGCTTCATAAGCATATTTATCATGCATATAGTGAATGATATTCATAGCATTAGAATAAACTTCGGCAACTTTTTCTATCATCTTGAAGTATGCATCTTTTACTTTGTCATAATCAAGTACTTCATCAGTCATCTTAGGGAATCCTTCGATAACTTTATCACCTTTAACTTCATCAACACCACCGTTAATAGCATATAGAAGTGCTTTAGCAAGGTTACAACGTGCTCCAAAGAATTGCATATCTTTACCTTCACGCATTGCAGATACACAACAAGCGATAGCATAGTCATCTCCGTATACTGGACGCATAACATCATCGTTTTCATATTGGATAGCATCTGTTTCAATACTCATCTTAGCACAGTATTTCTTGAAGTTTTCTGGTAAGTCCTGTGCCCACAATACAGTCATATTTGGTTCTGGTGCAGTATCTAAGTTAGTTAATGTATGTAGAATACGATAACTTGTCTTAGTTACCATACTCTTTCCTTCAGTAGTAACACCACCAATAGATGCAGTTACCCAAGTAGGGTCTCCTGAGAATAATTCATCATAATCAGGTGTTCTTAAGTGTCTAACTAATCTTAGTTTAATAACAAACTGATCAATAATTTCTTGAATTTCTTTTTCAGTAATAGTACCATCATTTAAATCTCTTTCAAAGTAAATATCAAAGAAAGCATCAACTCTACCTAAACTCATAGCAGCACCATTATTTTCTTTAACTGATGCTAGATAACCAAAGTAAGTCCATTGTACTGCTTCTTTACCATTACGTGCTGGTCTTGAGATATCAAAACCATAACCTTTAGCCATCTGTTTAATCTCATCTAAAGCTCTATATTGCATAGAAACTTCTTCTCTTAACTCTATTAAGTCATTAGTCATTGGTCCTAATAGTTTATTATCCCATTCATCCTTCTTTTGTTCCATTAGATAGTCAATACCATAAAGAGCAACACGTCTATAGTCACCAATTATTCTACCTCTACCATAAGCATCAGGTAGTCCTGTTAATAGACCTACATGTCTTGCTTTTCTAATCTCAGGTGTATAAGCATCAAAAACACCTTGATTATGAGTTTTACGATATTCATTAAAATATTTATCAACTTCAGGATTTAATTTATATCCATAAGCATCTAACTCTTGATAAACCATTCTAATTCCACCATATGGATTAACTATTCTTTTAAGTGGAGCATCTGTTTGAAGTCCTACGATTACATCATCATCTTTACTGATATAACCTGGCTTAAAAGCATTAATCCCTGACATATGGTCTACATCAATATCAAGTACGTGTTTTTTTAATTCTTCTTTTAATAGGTCACTACATTTTCCCCAAACTCTATTAGTTTTCTCTGTAGTACCTTCTAGGAAACTTTCATCTCCAACATACTCTTTATAGTTAGTTTTAATAAAATCACTAACATTTATTTCTTTAGTCCAGGCTCCTTCTTTAAAGCCTTTCCATTCTTCTCTCATTAATTATCCCTCCTACGTTCTTATTATACCATTAAATATATAGTTTCATTAAAAAAAATACTATTCTTGACAGTATTTTTTAAGCATAAATACTTGTAATGATAATAGTTGCAACTAAAGCGATTAGAAATAATACTAGACTAGTTACCCATACTTTCTTTTGTTTCTTTTTATAGCCTAATAAAAATAAAGCGATTAAAGCGATATAAAGAATCGCAAATAAAACTATCATACCAATTCTCATTAATAACACCTTCTATCTATGAGTATTATATCAATATTTTTATAGAGATACAATTATGTTTAATAAAATATCATTTTATTATATTTTTAACTAATTCCTTTTTTAAAATTCTTTCTTTATTTTTAGCACCAGTTCCTAAAGCAGATATTTCAACTCCTGTTTCTCTTTCTAACCAGTCAAAATATTCTCTTAAATATCTATTAAAATAATAATCTTCAAAATTACCACTTTCACCCTTAAAATCTAATCCTAAATGTTGAAAAAAGTTTAAATATAAACTAGATGGAGTATTAATTTGGCAATTTGTTTTTAACTTTTTTATATCTAAATCAAATACTCTTCTCTCCATTTTTGTTACTGTCGTTTGTTCAGATTGATCAAATATAGTATTAGGTGGAAAATCACTATCTACCGTCGGAAGTTCAATTAATTTTGTTTCATATTCAGATAGTCCCTTAGATTTATACATTAATCGTTCTAATTCTAGAGCTTCAAGTAATGTTATAGTATCTAAACTCTTTGATTTATAATTTTCTCCAAAGATTTGTTTTAAACATACTTCTGGACAATGACTAATAATTTTCTTTAATCTTTTAATATTTAAATAACTAGGAAAACATTCAACATCACCACGACAAGGATAACTTCCGTACACTGAAGCAAGATTAATTTGTGTCCAAGTTAATTCTTCACCTTTACCATAATTTCCTGAATAAATATATTCACCAGATTTTGTTATATTACTTATTCTTATTGGAAATGGCCTTATAACCATAATCGTTTGTAATAATCTCTCGGCAGAAATTCCGGAATCTGCAAGTAATTGCATAGTAGAAACTTCCCTACAAACAGTATTAGGATAATGACCACTATGATTAATATCTAAATCACAACCTTGTGAACCTTCTAATATTACATATTCTAAAGGATTTTCAAGATGTTTATATAATCTCTCATGCCATTCATCATTTGAACAAACAATAGCATTTCTAAAAGTTTTGAAAAACTCTATTTTTTTATCTTTAAGAATTTTCTCACATGTAACCGCATTACCACCTTTAAATGTTGACCCACTTTTAATATGTTCCCTTTCATATTGTTTATGCCTCTCTTCAATTAAAGGAACCATCTCATGAACATAAATTTTTCTATTTCCTAGATATTTACTAACTCGTTCATATTCACTTTTAAATACTTCCATATCAATAGCAGAACCAGGACCAATAAATAACTCTGTATTAGGATTAACCGCAGACACCGGTATATTTCTAAAAACAGTAGCATTACCATTATCATCCACAAAAGTATGTCCTGCATTTGGCATACAATTAGTAATAGCAGCACCTAAATTAATAGATTTATCAGTTGCTATTTCACCTACTACTTTAGCTTTACCACAACTACCAGCTTCACCATCTATTACTGATATAACATTTTTAACCATAACATCCCCCTTAATTAAGCTTTACTTTAAATCATTAATAACTCCATTTATTAAATTTAAATCAGACGGAATAATCCATTTTACATTTGCCATTTTAAATAATACTAAAGGTATAATGGCACCACTTCTTGCACCATCCATCCATTTAGGATTATCAGGCATTAACTTATATAATTCAGCAAGCGAGATATCATAAAATACCTTTTTAGTACCATCAATATAATCTTCTAAACTAAGCATATATTTATGAATATTATCATTAAATAAAGTATTGTCTACTAAATTAAATCCTGTTAGCAATTCAAATCTTTCTTCTCCGCCAGTAAATATTGCACAGTCATAATCTTTATCTAATTCAATATTAGACAATTTTTCTCTAACAAATTTTTCCATCTCTTCAACAGTATTACCACTATATTTATCATTAACTTTATCAAAGTTATTTAATAAGTCACCAACTCCAATAGTTAGATTCCTAGTATCAGTTATTTTATCACCTACAAAGGTTACTAACTCAGTAGTTTTACCTCCCATATTAATAATTAAGACTTTCTTGTTATTATAATCATTCTCCATAGCTTTTGCTAAATAATAATTTTCAATACCATGACTAATAATATTAAAATGTAAATCAAATCTTTCATTAAATAACTTAACTAAATCTTTTTTTCTTTCTTGTGTTAAATTTCTAAATATACCAGTAACAAAAATATTTGTATTATAATACTTTAAATCATATTTAGTCTTTATTTCTTCAAAGTAATCACATAACTCCTTTAAATTACTCTCACTAATGCCTTTTTCTCTATCAAAGTCATTTTTAAAATATATAGAATGCTCTTCTATAAGTTTTAATTCATTCTCATAACAATAAACTTTTATTGTTGATGATCCTAAATCAATATAATATGTTTTCATAAATAACACCTTCTTATAAAGAATTATAGCATATAAATACTATATATTAAGAATCTATTTTACATTTTGGTCATTATTTTCTAATTATTAAATCCTTAATAAATAAGCATCATAATCTTGTATTAAAAACTTTTTATTCAATAATTCTTTCTATTAAAATAATATATATTGGATAAAGCAAATAGTTTAATCTTTTAAAGTTCCAATTGATACTACATATATTCCATCATCTCGTTTATATGAGTAATCTGCTCCTGTTAATACCATTAAAAATGATGGTTCTTTATATTTATCTGTATCTACATTTTCTTTAAATTTGGTTAAATTTGAAACTGCATCAGGAATTTCTCCTGCTCCTAATTTAATTTCAATTGCTCCCCATTTACCATCAGCTGTTTCTAAAATACAATCTACTTCAAAATTATTTTTATCTCTATAATAAGATAATCTTGCATCAATAGCATCAGCATATATCTTTAAATCTCTCATACACATATTTTCAAAGATGAAGCCTGTAAAATTTAAATCATTTATTAAATCTTCTCTTTTCAAATTTAATGTTGCTATTACTAATGATGGATCAACTAATTCTAGTTTAGGTGAAACTCTTAAAGGAGTTTTAGATCTTAAATTAAGATTTGTAGCAGGAATATATTCTAATATATATAGTTTTTCTAAAGTATTTAAATAATCATCTAATGTAGGCCTTGAAACTTCACTAGCAAATTCTCTCTTAACACTTTCTAAAATAGTACTTTTACTTACATTTGTTGATATATTCCTAGAGATACTCTTTAAAACTGCCCTCATTTTTGAAGTATTTCGGATGGTACCATCTACAGTTTTTATTTCTTCGTTTAATAAACTTTGAACATAATCTTTAGAAATTTTATATTTATTATCTCCATCAATATTTAAAGATTCAGGCCACCCACCTCTTATCATAGCATTGATTAAGCCGTCAAAGTCTAGTTCTGATATTCCTGATATATCATTACCATTTATAATATCATTTAAAGATACACTACCAGTAGATTCTAAAGATTCATATAATGACATAGGTCTCATAAGTAACTTTGTAATTCTCCCGGTTCCAGTATGCATAACACTGTCTTCCTGTGGTCTAGCAGAACCAGTTAAAATATATTGTCCTTTTAGTCCTGTATGATCAATATCCATTCTTATGGAATCCCAAAGGACAGGATACATTTGCCATTCATCAAATAGTCTTGGTTTTTCACCTTCTAAAAATAATGATGGTTTAGTTTGATTTGTTTTATCATATTGCATCTTTTTATCAGGATCTTGAAATTCAATATAACTTTTGGCAAATTGTTTTGCTGTAGTTGATTTTCCGCACCATTTACATCCTTCAATTAAAACTGCACCCATATATTCGAGTTTATTTTGTAATACTTTATCTACAATTCTAGGTAAATATTTTTCCATTAATATCTCCTCCTAATTAAATTATACTATATTTTTAAGTTTTTGTTAATATTTATTTTACATTTTGGCTCACTTTTATTTTACATTTTGGCTGCATTTTGCTTTATCTTTTGGCTATTCAATATTTTCTAATTATTAAACCTTAATAAATAACCATCAGGATCTTGAATTAAAAACTCTTTATCTAAATATGTTTTATCATTAACATCGTATTCATTTGTCATTATGTCTTTAAAGAATGTTATATTTTTATTAACTAATTCTTGATAATAGTTATCTATATTATTTATAGTCATACTTATATTAATGCCTCTACCAAAAGGATACTCTAACTTTCCTGTATTCCAGTTATCATTAATTTCTTCTATCATTAATTGATTACCTTCTAATTCTAAAAAGGCAAATTTATCTTCTTTTCTTTCATACATTATTTTAAATCCTAGATTAAGATAAAACTCTTTACTTTTATCTATATTAGTTACACTTAACTCTGGTATTAATTTGTTAAATTTCATAATAATTTCCTTCCTTTGTTATAATTATACCATTTACTAGACTATAATAATAACTTATTTTCTTATTAAGAATAAACTATATTGGAAAGGAGAATTGCTATGTTTGAAGAATCACGTAATAATAATGCTCATCCACGTTGTCGTTTCTGTTATGTTCAAGGGCCAACTGGTCCAACTGGGCCTACTGGTCCTGCTGGAGGTCCTACTGGTTCTACGGGAGCGACTGGAATGACTGGTCCTACTGGGCCAACTGGTCCTACTGGTTCTACGGGAGCGACTGGAATGACTGGTGCTACACCAAGTCTTACTATAGGTACTGTTACAACAGGGGCTCCTGGTTCAACAGCTACTGCTAGTATAACCGGAACTGCTCCTAATTTTATTTTAAGTTTAAGTATTCCTCAGGGACCAACAGGTCCTACAGGGGTTAGTGGACCTACAGGAGCAACTGGAATGACGGGTCCTACTGGACCAACTGGTCCTACAGGAGCTAGTGATTAAAAACTCACATTATCGTGAGTTTTTTAGTTTAATAGAAATATACCAATATTAAGGTACGTAGCAAATAATAGCCATATAAAATAAGGAATTTGTAAATAACCACTTATTTTATTATTCTTCAATAATTCTTTA
Source organism: Candidatus Onthousia faecipullorum (assembly GCA_018715925.1). Taxonomy (GTDB): domain Bacteria; phylum Bacillota_I; class Bacilli_A; order RF39; family UBA660; genus Onthousia; species Onthousia faecipullorum. Next base: position 1,658 of record DVKQ01000051.1, on the reverse strand, counting down.
ATCATAACTATAACTAATATTATTAAAAGAATTATCCAAAGAAAAGCAGTAAAATACATTCCTAGAACAAAGAATATTATAGGCCAAAAGAAATTTACTAGAAGTTGTAATATGTATATTTGATTTAAGTCTTTATCATTTTCTTTGTCTTTAGTAGCAATAAAGTAAGATATTCCCATTAAGATATAAAGGATAGTCCAAACAATAGGAAATATATATGACGGAGGGCTAAGTGGAGGCTTTACCATATCCCCGTAATTCATATAACCTGATATAATTAAGCCTACTAATACCCCTCCTACTATTGGCAATAAACTATAAATTATTCTTTTAATCATAAGTCCTCCTTAATATATTTATATGCAACTATTACTTTTTTATAAGTCTTTCATAGAATATATAGAGGTGTATTTATGAGTAAATATAAAGTATGTGTTTATACTATATGTTTAAATGAAGAGAAATTTGTTGATAGATGGTATGAATCTATGAAAGAAGCTGATGAGATTTATGTTCTTGATACAGGTTCTACTGATAATACGGTAGAAAAACTTAAGAAAAAAGGTGTTTATGTAGAGGTTAAAAAAATAGAGCCTTGGAGATTTGATGTAGCAAGGAATGAGTCTTTAAAATTAGTGCCAGAGGATGCAGATATTTGTGTCTGCACTGATTTAGATGAAGTATTCTTACCTGGTTGGAGAGATGAATTAGAGAAAGCTTGGCATGATAATACTACAAGACTTAGATATATTTATAACTGGTATTTAGATGAAAACAATAATCCTATAATAAGTTTTTATTATGAAAAGATTCATAAAAGATTAGGTTATTCTTGGTATCATCCAGTTCATGAAATATTAAAGTATGATGGAGTTGAAACATATAATGTTACTGATAATATCATTTTAAATCATTATCCTGATAGAACTAAGTCTAGAAGTAGTTATCTTCCTTTACTTGAACTAAGCGTTAATGAAGATCCTAATGATGATAGAAATATGCATTACTTAGGAAGAGAATACATGTATTATGGTAAGTATAATAAAGCGATTGATACTTTGATTAGACATTTAAATTTAGAAAATGCTACTTGGAAAGATGAGAGATGTGCTTCTATGAGATTTATTGGTAGATGTTATAAGTACTTAAAAAGATATGATGAAGCGAAGATGTGGCTAGAGAAAGCAATTAAGGAAGCTCCATATTTAAGAGATCCTTATATGGAGATGGCTCTACTCTATTATGTTTTAAATGATTATGATAATGTTATTAATTATGTAAATAAAGCTTTAAATATTAAAGACCATACTAAGAGCTATATAAATGAGACATTTAGTTTTGGTTATACTCCATATGATTTATTAAGTATTTCATACTATAATAAAGGAGAAATAGAAGCTAGTAAAGTATTCTTAGAGAAAGCAATAAAGATAGAGCCAAACGATGATAGGCTTAATAATAACTTAAAGATAATAAATGATAAATTAAAAGAAACTACTGAGTAAATTTTCAGTAGTTTTAATCTATGAAGTCAAAACCTTTTATTTTTACCTTACTTCTTCTATATTTATCACGTTTTTCTAAAGGTACAGTTTTACAGATTGACTCAAGTTCCATTTTTAATCTTAATTCTTTATCAGAAATCATATAATCTGGTA
>DVKQ01000050.1 GCA_018715925.1 Candidatus Onthousia faecipullorum | reverse complement strand
CTATAATATAAACAGAGTAAAAGTAAAAGACTAACTTTGATGGCACGCCGTATGATTAGAAATAATCCCGTACGGTGTAGGATTGGGGAAAAGGCGGAGGATACAGAGCCAAAGCCTTACCTATAATCATGGATATGGAGTATGTAGATTTAAGAGAAATAGATAATGATATTAAAACTCTAAGTGATTTAAATGATAAAGAATTAAAATATATTTGTTCTATATCCACAAATGATAGTTTTCAATTTTCTAATAAACCTAATTGTACATATTTTTATACTACAAAAAAAGAGCCTTTTTCATTAGAAAATAGTATTTTTGATTGTTCTTTACATATTAATTACGAATATTATAAAGAAAATTTTAATGAAATAATAAAAAAGATTTGTTCTATTATAAAAGAAATTACTAGTAATACCATAACTTTATATAGAGAATTTATAAATGAAGATACAGTAAAAGCTATAGTAAGTAATTCTAATATAAAAAATATTAGATTGGGCCTTAATGGTGATTATATACTAGAAAAAAGAATCTATGATATACTGGTTGAATCTAAAAGAGATGATATTAAAGAAATAACTACTTTTGATGTTTCAGATGAATTAAGTAATGTTTTTGATAAAAGACTTACTGCTGTTATGAAAAGAAATATAGGAGTTAGTAATTTAGAAGTAAAAGATGTTTTAGAAAGAAGTTCTTTTACGGTTGATAGTAGAGATCTCCTTGAAATTTTAGATATTATTAAAAATAGACAACATGACAAATCTTTGAATGAAATTATAATTAATGTTACTGACTATAAAAATTTAAAATATTTTATTGAAGAAGTAAGTAGTAAATATAATAGTATTAAAATAATACTTAATCTTGACTTTAGGAATTTTAAAGAAGAAATAATTGCTGATTTAACAAAATATAAAAATATTGTTGTCAAAGAGGATTCTCATGAAATTTCTTTAACTTTAGCTTTAAAAAAAGAATTAAAAATAAGGGAATTATTAGAACCAGTTGATATGATAAAAGACAAGTTATCTCCTTTTGAACTCTATACTAAACTTTATCAAATAGCAAAAGATTTCAAACCGTATAAAGAAGTAAATAATGGAGGAAATATAGATGATTCTAGGAATCTTTCAAAACTATTATTTAATGAATACATTGTTTGTGTCGGTTATGCCAATTTATTACAAGAGTTTTGTAAACGATATAATATTGAAACATATTATATGACTGTTAGCGTTGTACCAAAAGATACAAAGGATTTAAATGAATCAAGAGGTCATGCAAGATTACTTGTTAAAATGAAAGATGAAAAATATGGTATAGATGGACTTTATGTAACTGATCCAACTTGGGATCATACTGATAATAGTAAATATAATCATATTTTAATGACTTTTGATGAGATAGATAGAGAGTTAAATAATGAAATTATTTTCAATGCTTATGATTTTCTTAATGTAAAAAGTAAGAAAGAGTTTTATGCATTAGCAAATAATCCTGCGGCTAGAAAGAAACTTAGATATCTTTCTCTTGATATTAAAGAATTTGATAATGATAATTTTGAAAGAATATGTAAAATGTCTTCTTTTAACTATGATTATAATTTAGAAAGAGTAGAATCTTTAGAAAAAATGGCTGATTACTGTGTAAACTTTCATCAAGAGCAAATTAGTGGGGATACAATTCTTAAAGCTTTAATTTCTATTTATAAATTAGAAAATGAAAATCTTGATGAAATGCAAATTATAGATTATTTTAGGAAGATTAAAAGTAATCTTCAAACAAGAGAAGATATAAGTCATCCTACTATATTAAAAGAAAACGAAGATGAGAAAATATTTGATTTTTATGATAATAAATATAGCAATGTTGATATTGATGATATTGTTACAAGCAAAAGAAAAAATACAAGGTAACTTTACTTTGTATTTTTTATAGCATCATTTATAGTTTTAATACTGTTGTCATATTCTTTACCCATTAAAAATTCGTGGATAATTTCTTCTTTATTTTCAACATAAATTTCTTCAATTCTATCAACTCGACATTTTTCAGATACTATAATAGACTCTACTTTTTTTACTGCATCATCAAGATTGTCGTTAACAACAATATAGTTATATTTTGGTATTTCATTTATTTCTCTATATGCTGTTTCAAATCTATCTAAAATTTGTTCATTAGTTTCTGCACCTCTTGCTTTTATTCTCCTTTTTATTTCGCTCATAGACGGAGCGACAATAAATATTAATATTGTTTCAGGTAAAATTTCTTTAACCTGTTTAGCACCTTGAACATCAATTTCTAAAATAACATCTTTGCCAGAATTTAATAAATCTTCAATTTTGTCTTTCGGTGTTCCAAAATATTCACCATATCTTACTTTAGCATATTCTAATAAATCACCATTCGCAATTTTTTGTTCAAATTCTTCTCTTGTAATAAAATAATAATCAATTCCTTCCACTTCTCCTTTACGCATTTGTCTAGATGTATATGAAATAGAAAGAGTCATATTATTGTTATGCTCTATAACTTTTTTAATAACACTTCCTTTACCAGCACATGTAGTACCAGATATTATAATTAAAGAACCTCTTTTCTTTGTTTTTATCATATTATCCATATATTATTCCTCCTTTATAGGTTTCATCTTATAATAAGCTTCTATTAAGTTTTTAGACTTATCTTTATCAAAAACTAAAGAATATATCTTTGTGATTTTGTATTCATATTCTAACATCTTATCTTTTTCTCTTGTAAATTTACTAATAATAGGTACATCTATATCTTTCTTTATCTTATTTAAATAATCTCTTCCTTTATTAGAAAAACCTAACAATCTAATATACATAACTTCATTAAACTCTTTAGCCATATCTTTAGTATAATCACATAATATATAAATTAAAGTCCTAGAAAGTCTAGAGTAAGTTAGGTTTTTACTTTTAACTTTATTAATAAGTTCATCAAAACTATAACTATTAAGTATTTCTTTTTTTAATTTGGTAGCAATACCACTATCTACTATATTATAAATAGTTAAATCATTAGAACTAATTATCTTATACTTTAAAAGATTAAAATAATCATCTAACTTAGGTATCTTCTTATCTTTTAAATAACTATAAGTAATAGATGGTACACTTTCTTTAATATCTTTACTATCTAATAAAGCTTCCCTTATACTAGTTGCACTGTTTATACTCCTTATACTCATATTATTTAATTCCTTACTATGATAATCATTAGTTCTTTTAATAGTATGAGGAGTAATTTTATAATTATTAGAGTAAATCGCTTTCACATAGCTAATACCTAGAATATCATTAGGTAATTTAAAGCAATCTCCTGTTATATCTTCTAAAGATTTAGATAAAGAAGTAGGGTAGTTATAACCCATTCTTAAATAAACTTGTACTAGATTATCAAAATCAGGATTAGAAAGCTCAGCCTTTACTAATTTTTTAATACCTTCTATATCATCGGATTCACTGCCAAATACTAAATCAGTAACTCCTAAATAGTTTAAAATATCAATAGAACCTTTTGCAAAGATATCTGCAGAAGCACAAGAGAAAGGGAAGGGTAGTTCTACTACTAAATCAATACCATTTCTAATGGCAATAGCAGTTTTCTCCCATTTATCTAATATTGATATATCTCCTCTTTCTGTAAAATTACCTCCAAGTACTAAAATAATAGGACTATCTGGAAACATTTCTTTAACCTTTTTTATATGATATAAATGCCCATTATGAAAAGGATTATATTCAGCGACAATACCAACTATATGTTTTGACAAGACTAACACCCCTTCCTTAAATTTGTTTATTAATTATAACACGATTTTATCATTTCTTCAAATTTATTTTTTCTAGTTTCTTATTTGCAATTTCTTTTTCTACAACATATTTATCATATGTTATATCACCAGTTAGTTTAAAATCTTTTCCAAAATTGGGATTGTGTATTATATCAATTATTTCTTTATCAATAATCTTAACGTAACTATGAATATAAGTAGGTAATATATAGTTATTTATTATTCCATTTTCTTTTATCTGTTGGTAAAATGGTGTATATGGTTCTTTAGGAATTAATATAAGTAAACAGCCTTTTGATTTTTTCCAATTGCTTTCACAATAAATAATATTTTTTAATAAGGTTGGAAAAAATTTATAAGTAGATATGGTATTATCATATTCTATTTTATAATTTTTAAGTCCTTTAGCAAAATATGAGTTAAATAATTCTTCATCAGTTATAGTTGCTCGATGGATACCTAATATAAAACCTTCTTTTTCATATAAAGATTGAATCATTTCTCCAACTTTTTTTGGAATTTTGTCTTTAATCTTTTCATAATTTTTATTTTCTTCTAATAGTAATTTTCTTCCTCCTTCATAACTTTTTAGATTGGTTGGAAAGAAAAAATCTGCTTTTCTATAATAGTTAGGAATTTGATATTTATTCATGACAATCTCCTTTTTATATGTTAATATATATTATCATATTTTTCTAGTATTTTAAAGTCATCTTTTATTTTTACAAAATCTTCAAATAGTTATATAATAATTATGAGGATGATGTTATGAAACTTATAACTGCATATGAAAATTTTCTAAATTACTGTGAGTTTGAAAAAGGACTTTCTAATAATAGCATTAAAAGTTATGGCTATGAGATGAAAGACTATATTAGTTTTTTAGAAAAAGAAAAGATAGATAATACTAAACAAATTACAAAAGATATTATAACTAAATATTTAAAATACTGTTATGAACGTAATGAAGATAGTAAAACTGTCGCTCATAAACTTACTACTATTAAGAATTTTCATAATTATTTAGAAAAAGAAGAAAATGAGACAAACAATCCTAGTGAATTTATAGATAGACCTAAGACTACAAAAACACTTCCTCATAGTTTAACTATAGAAGAAGTAGATAAACTCTTAGATATAGAACTAAACACCCCATTTGACTATAGGAATAAAGCTATGTTAGAATTAATGTATGGTTCAGGACTAAGAGTATCTGAGCTTGTTAGTCTAACAGTTTATGATATAGATTTTAATAATGATATCATTAGAATTAAAGGTAAAGGTAGTAAAGAAAGAATTGTTCCTATTAATGATGTTTGTAAATATTATTTAGATGAATATTTAGATAAAAGACATCTACTATTAAAAAAGAAACAGTCTGATTACTTATTTTTAAACTCTAGAGGAACAGGTATATCAAGACAAGGATTCTTTAAAAATTTAAAAGAGATATTAAAAGAAAAAGGACTAGATCCTGATATATCTCCTCATAGTTTAAGACATTCTTTTGCAACACATTTATTAAATGGAGGAGCTGACCTTAGAAGTATTCAAATGCTTTTAGGACACTCTGATATTGCTACTACCCGTATATATACACATATTACTAATGAAAAGGTTAAGAATGATTACTTGAATAATCATCCAAGAGCAAAGAAGGAGAATTAATTATGAGATTTAAAAGAATATTTTTAATGGTTTTAGATTCCTTAGGAGTAGGTGAAGCAAGTGATGCATCTAGTTATGGAGATAGTGGTGCGAATACTTTAGGTCATATTAAAGAAAATTATGATTTATTTATTCCTAATCTTGCTAAGATAGGCTTTCTAAATACCTTAAATATGGATGAGAATACTGAAGTTGATGCATATTACACTATTGCAAGACCTAATAATGCTGGAAAAGATACATTAGCAGGTCATTATGAAATGATGGGAATTACTTCTAATATTCCTTTTAAGACTTTTAATGAAAATGGTTTCCCTATTGAACTTATAGATGAGATTGAAACTGTTACAGGAAGAAGGGTTATAGGTAATAAATGTAGTAATGATAACAGTATTATTAATGAACTTGGTGAAAGACAAGTAGATTATGGTTCTTTAATAGTCTATACATCAGCTGATTCAGATTTACAAATCGCTGCTCATGAGGATGTTATTAGTCCTGAAACTTTATATAGTTATTGTGAAAAGGTTAGAGAATTGACTCTAAAAGATGAATTTTTAGTAGGTAGAGTAATTGCAAGACCTTTTATTGGTACTATTGGTAAATTTAAATTAAATAATGCTGGTAGGAAAGATTACCCAGTTGCACCACCATCTAAGACAATTTTAGATGATTTAAATGCTAATAATTATAATGTTATCGCTATAGGTAAGATGAACGATATATTTAGTAATACTAGTATAAATAAGACTTTAAAAGCATCATCTAATATAGATGCAATTAATAAATTGACTAATGTAATGGATAAAAAGTTTACAGGACTATGCATGGTTAATTTATGTGATTTCGATAGTCTATATGGCCATTTAAGAGATGTAGAAGGATATGCTAAAGCGATAGAAGAATTAGATGTAGAAATACCTATGATTTTAAATAAATTAGAAGTAGATGATTTATTTATTATAACAGCAGATCATGGTAATGATCCTACCTTTAAAGGAAATGATCATACTAGAGAAAACGTACCTTTAATTATTTATAGTAGAAGTTTTAAAAATCCTAAGAGGTTAGAAACACAAGATACTCTAGCAGTAATTGGTGCGACAATAGCAGATAATTTTGAAATAACACCTCCTGAAATAGGTACAAGTATATTAGATGAATTAGAGTAGGGAAGGGTAGTAGCAAATAAAAAAACTAATAGAGCGAATCTATTAGTTTTCTTCTTCAATTTTTTCAAAGCTTGTACATACTGTTTGTTCTTGATCACAAACTTCATCTTTAGGACAAGAACAAGCACTACTAACTTTAATCTCATCTAAGTTGCATTCTTGATTATTACTATTATATTTGCAATTATCAACATCACATTTAATACTCTGTTTCTTTTTCATTATATCTCTCCTTCACTATTTATATTTCCCCAAAAAAATAATATTATTCCCCTATTTTTAAAATTCACTTCCCCTACTTTCAATTTAAATTAAAATAGAGTAGTGTAATCAGATATTATATTACTCACTAGTTAAATATAATTACATAACTAAATATATAAACTAATGCTAATTAAACAAAAAACAGTAATAATATATTTAATTATTTTATTAACCATAATATTATTTATCTATTTAGAATCTATATAAGTTACTATAATAATATAATAATTTCAAGCTACTTGAAGAAATTTAATATAAAGCTTAAAATATCAAAAAAAGAAAGCTTATCAATTATTCATCAAAAACATTATTCTACCATACTTCCTATAATATATATTATGTTAACTAATATAAATATAATAACAATATATAAAAAAATACAAAAAATTATTTATTATTTAAATCTTTAATTTTATGAGCGACATCATTAATAAAATGAGCGTATAATAGAATAAACTATAAAAACACCAACACAAAAAACGATAAATATAGAAAAAATATTAATTATATCAATAGTAATCAAAATAAACACCTCTCTACAATTCAATTCTACAATTCAATTATAAAAGGAAATTTAATCATTATTTTCCTCATTTAATATTCTTTCTTTTTCTTTTTCAACTTCGATTTCGAATCTAGCTTGTCTTTTAATGTCTCTTTTTCGCAAAAACCTAATAATAATTAATGCTAAAATTAAAGGTACACCTAACATTAAAAACCAACCAAATAAAGAAGCGAAAAGAATTTCAGAATTACTCATATGTATACAACTCTCAACATTTTAATTATACCAAAAAAATAGTACTACTCCCCTACTTCATTTTATACTTTACACACAGTTTACACTTAACATATAAATAAAACTAGACTTAAAATCTAGTTATTTTGTCTATTTAAATTATCTTCTTTAGTTTTATTAATAACATTTCTTATTCTATTAATAACATAATCTTTTTCATTAGGATATTTTGTATAAAAGAATAGTAATGGTATACCTGCTGCATTACATATCTTCTTAATTTTAGCATCTCTATTTTTTCGCTTCTTTAACTTATGGGTTCCATCATTTAATTCTATTAATAATAACACATCTTGTAAATTTGTATCAAATATAGCAAAATCTATATTTCTAAATAAATCAGTATAATACTTATTATTATTCTCTTTACTTATAATAGAAGCTAAACTAACTTGTGGTATAATTTTATACTCTAGTTCTAGACATTTAATCTTATTATAAAACAATCTTTCATTATTAGTCATTATACCTTTCTTTTTATATATAGTCTCTAATTTTTTCTAATCTTTAAAATTATTATTGTAAAGAATATTATCAATTAATCTTGTTAAAAAAATAATAATTATTATAACTGCTATTAAAACTAAAAAGTTATACATTTCATACCTTTCTTGATTGTATCTCTGCTATTTTCTCAAGCACTTCTTTAGCATTAGTTTCATTAATCTCACTGTATCCAAGTTCTCTTAAGGCTTGAACTTTAGCAGTATTTAACTCTTGAGTACGACTAAGTTTCTCTTCTTTTTTCGCTTCAATATCTTGAACAAATCTCTTATGAGTTTCAGCAATTTTATTCTTAGAAGCACCACCGTTATGATATAATGTCATAGCAGAAAATAATATACTTTCAAATATAAACTGTTTATCCTTATCAAAAGCAAACTCCATTGGATTAGTAAATCCCATAGACTTAGACATATATGCTAATATATATCTTAACTCATCTGCAGTCTCCATTGATTGTAAATAATGATATAAATATACATAAGTATTATAAGTAGTTTTAGTCTTATCTTCTGATAATTTCTCTTTAAGTAAATTAATAATATCAGCAAGTATCTCTTGTTCTTTTTTATTAAAACATTTTAAATCTGCTAACACTTCTCTATTAGAAGAATCTTTTACCCCTTCATTTAATCTATTTTCAACTTCAATGATATAGTCACTTGTAACAGTTACATCACTTACTTCCTCTTCATCTTCTATATTAAGTAGAGCAAGTAAACGTACTGCTTTTTCTTTAGGCCACAATGATAGACTATCTAAAGCTAGATAGTTATATAACATTTGCCTTGATACTCCTAAATATTTAGCAAGTCTAACCTTTGAAATTCCAAGTTCACTCAATAATTTGTTTAAATCTTTCATGCCACACACCACCTATAATACATTTTAATTAGTTTGACAAGTTTAGTCAAGTAAAATTTATGTAAAATGCTTTACAAAAAAAACTATAGTAAATACCATAGTTTCTCTTCATTTTTTCTTACTTCTTTAACGATTCCTCCGCCTAAGCAGTATTCACCAAGATAGAATACACATGCTTGTCCAGGAGTTACTGCCTTTACATTATTATATCTTACTATTATTTCTCCATTATCAAGATATTCTAATTTTACAGGTACATCAGGTGCTCTATATCTAAATTTAGCAGTACATTCAACTGGTCTTTCATCACAGATAAAATTAATATTTTCTAAGATAGCACTATCTGAGTAAAGATATTTATTATCTTCACCTTCTGCTACATATAAAATATTTTTATTTAAGTCTTTTCCTACAACAAATAATTTATCTTTAGTACCACCAATATCAAGACCTTTCCTCTGTCCTATTGTATAATACATAAGACCAATATGTTCTCCTAATACTTCATTAGTATCTATATTAACAATATTGCCTTTCTTGTTAGGCAAATAATTTTTAAGAAAGTTTTTAAAATTTCTCTCTCCTATAAAGCAAATACCAGTAGAATCTTTCTTTTTAGCAGTAACTAGTTCATACTTTTCAGCAATTTTCCTTACTTCTTTTTTATCTTTAATATCTCCTAGAGGAAACAATACATTTTTAAGTTGGTCTTTAGATACTTGTGATAAGAAATATGTTTGATCCTTATTATGTTCATGACTTCTCATAAGTCTTCCATTTTCTATCTTAGCATAATGACCTGTTGCAATAAAATCTGCTCCTAGCTTTTTCGCTTCCCTAACAAATAAATCAAACTTAATATATTTATTACACATAATATCAGGATTAGGTGTTCTACCTTTCTTTAATTCATCTAAAAAGTAAGTAAATACATCATCCCAGTACTCTTTAATAAAATCAACTCTATATAAAGGAATACCTAACTTATCACATACTGCCTTAGCATCGTTATAATCTTCTTCTTGAGGACAAATATTATTATTTAAATTAGGATTACCTAAAAAATCATTATTAATAGAACTATCCCAATTACGCATAAATAGTCCAATAACTTCATATCCCTCTTCTTTTAAAAGAATGGCAGCGACAGATGAATCTACTCCACCAGACATTCCTACAACTACTTTTTTCATAAATATCACTACTTCCTTTTATTTCGTACTAATTATACTATATCTACCTTTTATTTTCAAGGAAAATGTGGTATAATATACAATGCAACTTTAAGGGATGGTTTGATGA
>DVKQ01000049.1 GCA_018715925.1 Candidatus Onthousia faecipullorum | reverse complement strand
CAAGATTTATATTACTAGCAGCAGCACTAGAACTACTATTACTACTAGAATCTTTATCGCCTTTACAAGTAACATCCACACCATCACTATCACAAACGATATTGCCATCTAAATCAGTTCTAAGAACTTTCGCACCCACACTTTCATATCTATCTATAATAGACTGATAAGGATGATTATAAGAGTTACCCTCTCCTACCATAATAATAGCATACTCTGGACTTACTTGCTTAACAAATTCTATTCCTGATGAAGAATCACTTCCATGATGACCTACTTTAATAACGTCTGCATCAACATCGTAAGTTATTTCATCTTCACTTAAAGTCTCAGCATCACCCATAAATAGAAAAGTATTATCTAAATAAGTAAGTTTTAAAACAGCAGAATAATTATTTAATTCACTATAACTATCACTATTAGGAGCGATAAACTCTAATTTTAGATTATCATCATCAAGAACAACTACTCCACTCTTAGCAGTCTTTATTTTAAGTCCTTTATTACTAATAGTAGTAAGTAAATCTTCATAAGTCTTACTAGTAGAACTAGCTCTAGGCATATAAATAGAACCTATATCAAAAGTATTAATAACTTCCTCTAATCCTCCAATATGGTCAGTATGAGGATGAGTTCCAACTGCATAATCTATCTTTTTTATACCTAAATTATTAAGATAATTAATAACGTTATCAGCTTCAAATGCTTCTCCTGCATCAATTAACATAGTTTCCTTATTAGGAAGTTGTATAAATATAGAATCTCCCTGTCCTACATCAATATAATTAACTCTTAAAGTATCTCCATCAAAAGTAGAAATACTAGTCTTATCATTACTTTCTACAAAAGGATTAGCACAACCAACTACTAATAAACATAAAACTATTAATAATACTATTCTTATCTTCTTCATAATCTACCTCTACCAACATTTATAATGATTTATCTTTATTAACAAACTCTCGATATATTAAATCAGTTAATTTAATTAATTCTTCAAAATTATTAACATATTTTTCTTTTAACTTTTCCAAAATATTATAAGCCATATCCAATTCTTCTTTAGTAATATCTAAAGAATTATAAGCACCAATAAGTTCTTCTTCATCTAATACTAAATAACTACCATCAGGTTTTATAAGCATATCTAAATATAAATCATCTTCATAAGGAATACCATTTAAAATTCCCACTTCTCTTGCTATGTCAAAATAATATTCTATTAAATTATTATTATCATCAAACATTATTGTAATTGCATAGTTTTCATTATCAGGATATAATTCTAGCCACTCATAATTTTCATCTAAAAGACAAGCCTGAAACTCTCCATCATTAACTTTTAGAGGGTTAATCACATTCTTCATTTTTAAATAGCATGCATAACCACAAAAATAATCTTTTTCAATTCTTTTCTGATAAAAAAGATTAACACCATTATTAGCAGAATTAGCAAATCGTCTTCTCATATATACTTCACCTATTTTATACATATTCTATTGGAACATAATAATTATTATCATCTATCGCTAGTATATCTTTACATAAACATAAAACAATACCACTACCTACATTCATTCCAAACTTATTAACAACATCAAAATTCTTAATAGATTTATTACCTGGATTACTACTCTTTTTAATTTCTACAGGATAAACATAATTATTAATAGTAACAAGTAAATCTATTTCTTTACCACTACTATCTCTATAAAAATATAAATGTCTTCTAGGATCAATTCCATTATTTGTATAGGACTTTATAATTTCACTAACTATAAACGTTTCAAAAATAGCCCCACTATAAGAACTTTTCTCTAATATTTCTCTATTAGTATATCCCGTTAAATAACAAGCAAGTCCTGTATCCATAAAATATATTTTAGGTCTTCTAATCGCTCTTGAAACATTATTATTAGTATAAGATTGCAATAAATAAATAATTCCAGTATTTTTTAAAATTGATAACCATTCTTCTACTGTTTTATTATCTATACCTACATCACTACTTATTTCATTAGCATTAAATTCTCCACCTGTTCTAGCTGCTAAAGTTGTAATAAATTTAACAAACTTATTTTCATCTTTAACTTTGATTAATTCTCTAACATCTCTTTCAATATATGTACGTATATAACTACTATAATAGTGTTCTACTATCATTTCTTTATCAAGCCTTACATCTGGATAACTACCTCTTAATATATTTTCAAAAATTTTATTTACAGTTAATCTTTTTAAAGGTTCTTTTTTCTTTAATAAATTAATATCAGGAATAAATTGTTCTTCTTTAAATCCATTTATTTCTCTATTAGAAAAAGCAAACAAATCAAATACACCAACTCTACCAGACAATGATTCTGACACATTTTTCATAGTCTGAAATATTTGACTTCCCGTTAAATAATAAAGTGTCCCTACTTCTTTACCATTATTAAACATTGCATTTTTTCTAGCTTCATCAACATTCATTTTAATATAAGATAATAAATTAAGAGCATATTGAAATTCATCAATAACCAAAGGAGTCTCATGAGTTCTTAAAAATAGTTCTGGATCTTCATTAGCTTGTGCTCTTACTATCATATCATCTAAACTTATAAAATTAATTTTCTGTTTTGATATACTAGCTAAATAGTTTAATAAAGTAGTTTTACCAACCTGTCTTGGACCTGTAATCATAATAACAGGATATTTACCAATATAATTTGAAAGAGTCTTTTCTAAAGTTCTATTAATATATTTCATGACTGATGCACCACCTAAAAACAGTATAGCACAGTTTTAAAAATTAAGATAGATGTTTTTTGACAAAATTGGAGTACAACTCCAGAAAATACAAAATTATTGTTCTATCTCTTTAAAGTAATTCTCTACCCCTTTAGTAATAGAATTAGCAATTTTTTTCTGATAACTTTCTTTTTGTAATAAATATCTTTCATTAGGATTAGATATAAAACCACATTCTATTAAAACACCAGGAACTCTTGTATTAGAATAAAGATATAAATTAGTCTTAATAACTTCTCTATCAGTATTTAAATCATTTTTAAACTCATCCATAATAGACTCTGCTAACACTAAGTTATTAGGATTAATAGGATGATATAAAACTTCCGCTCCACTAACACTACTATAGTAATGATAATTTATATGAATAGATAAATATAAATCACTTTTATTCTCTTGTATCTTTAATATTCGTCTATATAAATCTCCTCGTTTTTTAGCACTATCCCAACGGCTAGATAAATCACTGTCATCACTTCTTATCATATAAACAGTTGCCCCCTTTTCCTTCAATACTTTCTTTAACACTTTAGATATTTCTAAATTAATATCTTTTTCATAAAGATTGCCATAACTAGTACCAGAGTCCCTACCCCCATGACCAGCATCAATTGTTATCACTTTACCAATCAAAGTTTTCTTAGGTTTAACTCTTGCATCAACAAACTGTAATGACATAAGTAAAACTATAAATATAATTATAAAAAGAACTTTATATTTTCTTATCATTATAAACACCTATTAAAGTATATGTTTTTAATAGTATAAAATATTATCCATATCATTTTTCTTCTAATAATTCTAAATCTTTAATTCCTTTATTATTAACTAAAATGTCCATTTGTTTTCTAGCAATATTATTTAGTTTTACTAATCTTTCACTCTGAGAAATATTACTAGCAATAAATTCTGCATTAATACTTTCTAAATTGCTTAAAATAACTAAATGAAGCAAATCAGTATAATCTCTAATATTACCTTTACAAGCAAGTGAAGGATTTTTATCTCTCCACTCTTTAGCAGTCATTCCGAACAACGCTACATTTAAAACGTCCGCTTCATTTGCATAAGCAAATCTTTTTTGTTTATCAGTTAAATTAGGTACAATATAGTTCTTAACAGCATTAGTATGAACTAAATAATTAACTTTTGAAAGTATTCTATTAACATGCCATTCCACTTTTTCCTGATAAGCAACATCTCTTTTTAAATGTTGAAATTCCTGAATAACATAAAGTTTAAATTCTGGACTTAACCAACTAGCAAATTCTAAAGCAATATCACTACAAGCATAAGTTCCTCCATTATTACCAGACTTTGAAATGATTCCAACTGCATTAGTTTCTTTAATCCATTTCTGTGGTGACATATAAAAACTATTTTTACCAGCTTCATTCATAAAGGTCTCGAATTCGTGACCTTTGAAATTTTTATTATTTAATTTTTCCCACAAGCCTAAATAAGCTAAAACATCTTTATTTCTCATCCAAGCATAAATAGGAATTTTAGGTTCACTTGAATTAGCATATCTAGCTAGATCTGTTAAAAAAATATAATCAGTATTACCCACACGCATAACCCTTATCTTATTCTCTTGAACAACTATTTCTGTTTCAATGATATCTTTCTTCATAACGACCTCCTTATATATTAAATTAGTGTTCATTATATTATATACAGCAAATAAAATTTTACTTTTATATTTTGAGCCCACTACTATTAACACACTTTGCATAACTTAAAACTAGAGGTGTTATAATGTTAGATTCATTTAATGATTTACCTAGAGTTTTACAAGCATTTATTGCCTGTCTCTTTACTTGGAGTATAACAGCTTTAGGTGCAAGTATAGTTTTCTTTTTTAAGAAAGTAAATAAAACTCTAATGGATGCTCTATTAGGTTTTGCAGCCGGTGTCATGATAGCAGCTAGTTTCTTTAGTTTAATTTCTCCTGCAATTGAAATGGCTAATGAGTTAAATATGACTAGTTGGATAGTTATCTCACTAGGTTTCCTATCAGGAGGAGTTTTACTTTTTACTGGTGATAAAGTCTATGATTATTTAGATAAAAAAAGAAAGGATGAAAATAGTTCTAAGGCAAAAAGATGCTTTATGTTAATATCATCAATTACCCTTCATAATATTCCAGAAGGTATGGCTGTAGGAGTAGCATTCGGCTCTCTTGCCTACTCTCTAACAGGATCTACTCTTGCAAGTGCCCTAACCCTTGCTCTTGGAATAGGACTTCAAAACTTCCCAGAAGGTAGTGCTGTCTCTCTTCCATTAAGACGAGAAGGATACACAAGAGGTAAAGCCTTCTTTTATGGACAACTATCAGGAATAGTAGAACCTATCGCTGCTGTAATAGGAGCACTTTTAGTCTTAAAGATTCAATTAATATTACCATTTTTACTATCTTTCGCAGCAGGAGCCATGATTTATGTAGTTGTCGAAGAACTAATACCAGAAAGTCAAACCAATAAGAAAAAAGACCTTATGGCCTTATTCACAATTCTAGGATTTATGGTAATGATGATATTAGATGTTGCCCTAGGTTAAGAGTCAAGTGACTCTTTTTAATTTTCTAAATAAAGTTTTTGTCCAGCCTTTAACTCTATCGCATAAATATCATCACTCTTACAAGTAAATATTAGTTTAGGTTTAACTACATCAACACTTGTATCTGTATTAGTAGTATCACTATTATCTGAATCACCTACATCAGTATCTGTAGGCTCTTCTATAACTGGTTCTTCTACAACAGGAGTATCATCTTCTACTGGTATATCTTCAATAGGTATATCAGGAACACTAACTTCAGGCTCTATTCTCTTAAAAGTATAACCATTATCATTTAAAATAGTGATACTATCATCTATCCATAAACACTCTGTAGGATTCTTTCCATTATTAATAGACCAGTAACCAGCACTATTTTGATGCCAGCCACTACCTGTAAATTTACCCCTACCACATTCCATATGAACATGATTACCACTAGCATTACCTTTGGTACCTTCTTCATAAAATCTTTCACCACGGTTTATCACTTTACCAACAAAAAGATTAGATACATCATTATCATGAGCAAACATCATAGTCATATAATCTACTGTACCGTCAGGATAAATTACTGGTTCACTACTCTCAAGCCACACTTCATTAGCATCCCCACTATAAATTTTTCTAATAACACCCGTAAAAGGAGCATTTATATAGTCAATGCCACTATCACTACCAGCATCATCAATGGCATAACTATTCAAGTGAGTACCAGTCATATACCCTTGTGTTATTCTCATATAAGGACTAGGATAAAGAGGTTTTTCCATTATTTATCACTCTCCGTATTTATAATATTACTCTTCTTTACTGTAATATAATCAGAATTAACCAAAGATGAATAATCTTTAAGTTTCCCTTCTAAAGACTTATAAAGAGTATCAGCACCTATAAAGCTAAAGAAAGATACCCATAAACTATTAGGAAAATCTACACTCGTAAAAGTAATACAAAAAAGTGCCCCTACTACAAAATTAACTATTAAATTATAAATAACTAAACAACTAGAACATGGAAAATATTTCTTTGTCTTCTGAATAAAAGCACAAGTTATAACACTAAGAGCGATTGCCACAACTATCATTTGTTGTAATAGTGTTAAATTTAACATTTCCTTCACCTCTAAAATAGTCTATGAGAAATAAAAGGAAAAGAAACATTGTTAGCCTATAAGCATCTTCATTACTCCTAAAACTAATATATGTAATGGATAAAATAAATAGAAAAATAACTTACAACTCTTACCAAGTTTCTGATTATAAAAATAAATAAGAATTAAAGAAAATAATGAAAAATATTGCATAGGTTCTCCAAGTATTAATGTTGATAAACTAACTGATATAACAACAAGAGCAAAATTATCTTTAAATAAGTAGAAAAAACTAATAACAAGAATACCTAACATCCCATAACTAAAATTTAAAAACTCTCCCATTAATCCCATAATTACAAGAATTAATAAATATGTTATAGGTAAAATAATAAATAAATCAATTTTATCTTTAAAATATTTCTTAATCAAACATTTACTTTTATCTAATAAAAACAAACTTAAAAGACCTAAAGCAAGAGTAAAGAAAATATTATTAGCATCTATATAAATAAAACTATCAAAGAAAACATAATCATAAATAACTTCTGAGAATAAAGCAAGTACAAAAAGTCTTAAGAAATATTTATTAAAACTCTTAGTATGAACATATCCTTCTGTTAATAAAAAAGCAAAGACAGGAAAAGAAAGTCTCCCCACTGCTCTTAAAAAATTATAAAAAGGTGTACCAAAAACAACGCCAATATGATCTATTGTCATGGTAATAATTGCAATAAGTTTTAAATCAAAATTACTCAAACACTTTTTCATAAATATAATATACCATAAATACCAATTTTAATATATAATATTAGTTAATTTGAGGTGTTATAACATGGATTTAGAACGTATTAGAAAAAATATTTATCATAGTTACAATGAAGAATACCTAAAGAAAATATTAGTAAATTTCTATAATCAAACATTAGATACAAATAATTTTAATATAGAAAATAGAAATATTAACAAAGTATTAAATAGTTTTTTCGAAGATTTAATCTATAATGCAAAATCAAAAAATGGTAGATATTCACCAAAAGAAATAATAGATAATGATAATCTTTTAGAAACAGCTTTAACTTACATAAATGAACACAAAAATTTCTATCACCAAAAAAGTGTTGAAGCTAACTTAAGAGATTTTTTCTTTAGTTCTTCTATGGTTGGTAAAGTAACAAATTTTAATCCTGTTATAGCAAGAAAAATATATGAAAAATATTTACCATATGAAAATGCTACAATATTTGATTATTCTTGTGTCTTTGGAAATAGAATGTTAGAAGCCTTAACAAGTAAATATAACTATCACTATATTGGTGTAGATCCATATGAAGAACTATATAAGAGACTATTAACTTTTTCTAAATGGATTAAGGATAATCTAAATAACAAAGCTATAACAGAAATATTTAATACTGGTTCTGAGCAATATATTCCTAAATTAAAAGAAAAAATAGACTTATCTTTTAGTAGTCCACCTTATTTTAATTATGAAACATATACAAATTGTAACACACAAAGCTATATCAAATATAACACCTATGACTCTTGATTAGAAAATTATGTAAAGAAAACACCAGAAAACATATATATGTATACAAAAGAAAATGGTCTTCATTTAGTAAATCCAGAAGATACTAAAAGAATAAAACTTTTAAATGATTGGTTAGACATAGCTACCCAAGTTGGTTTTACCTTAGAAGAAATAGAAACATTATCAACAAGAAAAAGATTTTCAAATAAAAACAGCAATAAGCTATTAGTAATGAGACAAAGTAATTCACATAATTGTTAAAAAAATACATATATTAAATTTGACAATAATAATCACTTTTAATATATTATCGTCATGCAACTTGCCTGTGAAGGATTAAAGCTGGGTTCTCAAATGAGAGTAGATATACATTTGTATATTTAGAATTTCTTTGCTCCTGGGGCAAGTTTTTTTTAATAAAAATGCCTGAGGGGCAACGTACTTAACATACGCTTAGCATTTAGCTACCTACCTCAGGTCTTGTGAGAATATATTAACATAAAACTTATATATTGTCAAATACTCTCATTATTAGTATATTCAATTTTTTTATTTCTACCCTTAATTTTATGTCCAGGAAATAAACTTATTCTAAAATTCTTTTCCTTTAAATGAGGCAAAACTTTTTTTACTATGTTTCTATCTTTATATGAATTATAAAATGTATTAACAATTAAATCAGCAAGTTGTATTCCATAATTAGTAGCAGAATCATAATAAATTACTTTAAAATTAAAGTTTTCTAAACAAAATTCAGTTTTTAAATACATTTCTAGATTATTCAAATCACCTACTCTTATATTTCTGTTGTCTACACTTAATATAAATTCAATATTTTCATTTAATTGATCAAAATTAAGTAACGGTATTATACAATCTATAAATAACAATTTAACAGCATAATTAAAGAATATATTAGAAGCTATAATTTCTTTTTTCATAGATGACTTTTCAAATATTTTAGCACACCCATAAAATGTATCTATATCTTGAATACTTTTAAAAATTTCTATTTTTTCTAAATCACTCATATCATATGATTTAATTTCTTTTTTTAAATCAATTTTTTTCTTGTCTTTAATAGATTTATTTATTTTCTTATATTTTGATGTTATTTTATTTTTATCTTTTACCAATGTAAAATAACCACCAACTGCAAAATATTTCGTCTTACTATTTTTATGAATAGAACCACTTTCATCTAAATATACATATATTCTCATAAACCCGTTACCTCCTGTAAGAATATAATAACACAAACAAATATCAAAATCTATACAAAAAGAAAAAAGTACTGATTAAACAGTACTTTAGAAACAATAGATTAACGTTTACTAAATTGTGGAGCACGTCTAGCTTTCTTAAGACCTGGTTTCTTACGTTCTTTCTTACGTGCGTCACGAGTAATATATCCTTCAGCTTTCAAAATCTTACGGAAACTATTCTCTGAATCTGCTGGAGTAGATGCATCATATTGTAATAATGCTCTAGTAATTCCTAATCTAACTGCCCCAGTTTGACCAGAAAATCCACCACCAGTTACATCTGCATCAACATCAAACATATCACGAGTATTAGTAACATCAAGTGGCCCTGTTAAATCCATAACTAAAGTTGGATATGGGAAATATTCATTAACATCACGACCATTGATAGTAATTTTACCAGTACCAGAAGTTAATCTAACTCTTGCAACACTAGTTTTTCTTCTACCAGTTCCTGTATAAACTTTTTTCTTATCTGCCATAATTTAACCTCCCTATACATCCATCTCGCTAGGTTTTTGAGCCATATGTTTATGATCACTACCTGCATAAACAAATAGTTTCTTATACATCGCTCTACCTAAACGATTCTTTGGTAACATTCCTTTAACAGCTTTCTCTACCATCTCTTCAGGATACTTCTCAATCATTTCTTTTGCAGTTCTAGTTCTAAGCCCACCTGGATACTGAGAGTGACTATAATATTTCTTATCTTCTAACTTATTACCAGTAAGTAAAACTTTAGAAGCATTAATAATAATTACATAGTCACCACAATCAATATGAGGTGTATAAGTAGCTTTATGCTTACCACGTAAGATATGAGCAGCTTTACTAGCCACACGACCTAAAGGTTTTCCTTCAGCATCGATAACGTACCATTTACGCTCTACTGTTTCTTTCTTTTGCATATAACTTTTCATAATTTTTCTCCTTTACTAAATTACTTAAACTTTCCCAGTGTTCAAGTCTTAGTGGGGATATAAAATGTACCGATTAAAATTATAGCAGTGTTCCCTCATAAAGTCAATCATTTTATTTCAAAAATGCATCTGTTATAATAAATAAAAAGAATTGGAGATAAGATTTATGATAGCAGTAATTAAAAAGAATAAAAAAATAATTCTATTTTTCATATTTTGTTATATTATGATATTTTGTTTTAACTACTTTAGACCAGTAGATTTAGATTTAATGTGGAATTATGGATTTAGTAAAAATGTAAGTGATGGTCTAATTATGTATAAAGACTTTAATATGGTAATAACACCATTTTATCCTGCTATAACCGGTCTTCTTATGAAAATATTTAGTTCTAATTTAATTGTATTCTATTTAATAAACACTTTTTATGCTTTACTAACTCTAATTGTTGTATATAAGTTAGACAAAAAGATAATTTTCCCATTTTTTATATATTTTCTTTTAAATACCGCTCCTGGTTATAATACATTAACAGTATTCTTTGTATTTTTACTAATATACTTAGAAAAGAATAATAAAAGTGATTATCTAATAGGTCTAATAATAAGCCTTGCATTTTTAACTAAATCAAGTATAGGAATATTTCTAGCCCTACCTACTCTTTATTATATAAAGAAACCTAAAAAGATTTTAAAAAGAATAATACCTTTCCTAATAACTAATTTAATAGTAATAGGATACTTCTATTTAAATAATGCTTTATATGACTATATAAACTTTGCATTTCTAGGTCTTTTAGACTTTAAAAATGGTAATGGAAATTATAATATAATAACAATTATTTCCATTTTAATAGTTATATATATTATAAGAGAATATGTAAAAACAAAAGACTTTGAACTATTATACATACTTTCATTTATGATAATGGCCTATCCTTTATTTAATACAAGTCATGGATTCCTTGCCATTATTCCTTTAGTATATTATCTTCTAAAGAAATATCCTAAAGTAAATAATCTTATTAATAAAACCGCCCCTATTTTTATATGTGCACCAATACTAGCATTAATTATAAATTATATAACTTGTGATCCGAAATATGATAATAATTTATTTAAATATCGTTATTTACAAGATGAATACATGTCTGATATTGAAGCCTTAAAAGAATATCTTCATGATGATTACAACAATACTTATTTCATTTTAATGAACTCTTATTTATATAAACTTGCTTTAGATATACCTATTAATGAATTTGATTTACCACTAAAAGGAAATTTAGGATATAACGGTGAAGAAGAATTAATTAAAAAAATAGAAAAAATAAAAGATGGTAGTCTTATAATCATTAATAATGCTTATTATGAAAGAACAGATGATGGTTCAAAAAATCAATCAAGTAAAAAAATATATGATTTCATAACTGAAAACTATGGCTCTATAGGACAATTACATAAATTTAAAATCTATGTAAAAAATTAGAAGGTTTAACCAACTAATTTTTTTATTTTTTCACTATCAACAACATCAGAACTATTTTTTAACAACTCTCTATATTTCTCATCTAAAACACAAAAATAACCATCAAGTTTAGGATATTTAATAGACAAATTTCTCATTAAATATTCTAAATAATAAACATTAATATTACTATCTACACAGTCACTCTCTCTATAACAAAAGATAGGTTGATAGGCATCCTCATCATCTTTTGCAGTATAAGATAACTCTTTTATTTTAAAAACTATATTATCATTATCTTTTAAACCTATAGTCCTATAATAATCAAGGTAATAATATCGATTATCAGAATACTGTCTTCCTTCATTAACATCACAAAAAATCTCTAAATTAGTATCATAGTTCTCATTAATAAAATCTTTAACTTTATTTATTAGAGTATATTTATCAACATTAAATAAATCTCTTATTTTTTCTTCTTTCTTTAATTCAACATACTCATCTAAACACTTTTTCTTTTGTTCTTGATAAGACATAATATCATTTTTTTTCGTATCTATATATTCATTAAGGATATCAACTAATTTATCATCTTTTATTGAACTTAAACCATTAGAACATCTATATTCAACAAGACTAGTAAAAAAATCTTCTAAATAGTTAATCTTCATACCACTTTGAAAAGAAGAAACATTTATATATTTATTAATACTATATGGAAATATTAAAACTATATTCATACTCTTGTAAAATGTATCACCATTATAAAGATTATTTATTCCTAATTTTAACGATTCAGAATTCTTATCACTAGGTAGTGCTATTAACTGGTTAGCTTCATTTATAGAAACATTATATTCTTCATCTTCATAATTTTCTAATAAAGTTTTAAATATCATAATAATCTGTAAAGGAGTATAACTTGAATAATCTTGTTCTAACCTTTGAAATTTATTATATTCATCACGTACTTTATATAACTCTTCATAAAAACTCATAATCTCACCTCATTTTTTGTCTATATTATAGAATAATCCTAAATTTTTAGCAATAGACAAAAACAAAAAATTAGTGTATAATCTATATCGGTTAGTTCTTTGAGGTTTTATAAAAAGAAAGGAGAAATAATGAATAAAAAGTCAAGTGAAACAAAGATAATTGTTTTAGGTGGCTTAGGAGAAGTAGGAAAAAACATGTATTGTGTAATGCATGAAGATGAAATTATTGTTATAGACGCGGGAGTATCTTTTGCAGAAGGAGAACTTTTAGGTATAGATTATGTCCTTCCAGATTACTCATTTTTAAAAGACAATGAAGCTAAAATTAAAGCTCTATTAATAACACATGGTCATGAAGATCATATAGGAGCGATACCTTTTTTATTACAAAGTGTAAAAATTCCTGCTATCTATGCCCCTAATCAAGCTAAAGAATTAATTAAATTAAAATTAGAAGACAGAAATATTAGATATGATAATTTATTTGTTTATGACGAGAATACAAAGTTAAAATTTAAACACATGGAAGTAGAGTTTATTAGAACAACCCACTCTATTCCAGATTCACATGGTATCGCAATAAATACTCCGAATGGAAGAATAGTAACAACAGGAGATTTTAAATTTGACCTAACTCCCATTGGACCAATGGCTGATCTTTATAAAATGGCTAAAATGGGACAAGAAGGAGTAGACTTATTAATAAGCGATAGTACTAATGCTTTAAATGAAGGTATGTCAATAAGTGAATCACGTGTTGATGATGCTATAATAGATATTTTTGATAAATACAAATATAATCGTATTATAATCGCTACTTTTGCCTCTAATATATATAGATTAAAGCATATATTTGAATCTTGCTACCAACATGGAAGAAAGATATGTGTCTTTGGTCGAAGTATGGAAAATAATATCGATATCTCTATTAAAGGAGGATATATTGACCATAAAGAATTATTAGTCTCACCAGAAGTAGCAAATACATTAAAACCTGGAGAAGTAACAATCCTTTGTACTGGTTCCCAAGGAGAACCACTTGCCGCTCTATCAAGAATAGCAGACGGAACTCATAAACAAATTAAACTAAGACCAGATGACATTGTAATATTTTCATCAAGTGCAATACCAGGAAATGCTTTAAGTATTCATAAAACTATCAATAAGTTATATTTAAAAGGTGTTAAAGTATTTACAAATATGACAATGAATAACTTACATACATCAGGTCATGCTAACAAAGAAGAATTAAAACTAATGATTAGACTATTAAAGCCTAAATACCTAATGCCATTTCATGGTGATTATAGGATGTTAAAAGAGCATGCTAACCTTGGAATAGACTGTGGTATACCTAAAGAAAATACTTTCATATTGAAAAATGGTGATAGCCTTATTTTAAAGGACCATACCATAACAAAAGGTGAAAGTTATCCAAATAGTGATATTTATGTAGATGGTAATAGAATTGGTGAAGTTGGTAGTGCTGTCATAAGAGATAGAAAAATAATGGCTAGTGATGGTATTTTAGTAGTTATCGCTAATATCAATTCTAAAGAAAGAACACTTCTAACAAAACCAAATATTACAACAAGAGGATTCGTCTTAGTAAATGAAAATGAAGAATTAATTAAAAAGATTGAAAAAGAAGCTACTAATGTTATTAATGGAACATTAAAAGATAAAAAAGCAACATTTACTGATATTAAGAATCAACTAAGTCTAGATTTAATACCATTTATCATGAATTTAACAGGTAGAAGACCATTAATATTACCAATAATATTAGATATAAAAAAATAGAGTCCACAAAACTCTATTTTTATTTAGCTTCTTCTACTGCCCTAGTCTCTCTTACTACTGTAATTTTAATAGTACCAGGATAGTTTAATGTTGATTCAATTTTCTCTTTAATATCACGAGCTACTCTATGAGCTTCTAAATCATCAATTTCATCAGGTTCTACTATAACTCTAAGCTCTCTACCTGCTTGCATAGCATATGCTTTAGAAACACCTTCTATATCATTAGCAACTTCTTCTAACTGAGCAAGTCTCTTAACATAGTTCTCTAATGAATCATTTCTTGCCCCAGGTCTACTAGCAGAAAGTGCATCAGCAACTGCCACTAAAGAAGAGATAACTGATGTAGGTTCTGTATCACCATGATGTGATGCTATTGCATTTATAACTACTTCATTTTCTCCATATTTTTTAGCAAGTTCTATACCTATACTAACATGACTTCCCTCTATCTCATGATCAACTGCTTTACCAATATCATGTAAAAGCCCTGCTCTTTTAGCAAGAGAAACATCTTCACCAATCTCTCCTGCCATAAGTCCAGCTAAATTAGCAACCTCAAGTGAATGTTGTAAAGCATTTTGTCCATAACTAGTTCTAAAATGAAGTCTACCAATTAACTCTATTAACTCAGGAGCCATCTTCGTAATACCAAGTTCAAATAAAGCACTATTTCCATACTCTAAAATCTTATCTTTAGTCTCTTTACATACTTTATCATAAACTTCTTCTATTCTTGTAGGATGAACTCTTCCATCCTTTATTAAAGTTTCTAGTGTAAGCCTTGCCATCTCTCTTCTTAAAGGATCAAAACTAGATAATACCACTGCTTCCGGAGTATCATCAATAATAAGATCTACCCCTGTAACTGCTTCAATAGTCCTAATATTTCTTCCTTCTCTACCAATTAATCTACCCTTCATATCATCATTAGGTAAACTAACAACAGTAACAGTCTCTCCACTTGCAATATCTGCTGCATATTTCTGCATAGAACTAACTATCATTTCCTGTGCTTTCTTATCAGCAGTCATCTTAGCATCATTTTCTTGTTCACTAATATAAATAGCAATTTCTCTACTCATAGATTCTTTAACATTTTTCATAATCAAATCATGAGCTTTCTCTTTACTATAGCCTGAAATTTCTTCAAGCAAACTAATTTGTTGTTTCTTAATTTCCTCCACTTTTGCTTCTTGTTCTTGAATATTTTTTTGTCTTTGAATTAACTTCTCTTCTCTCTCATCTAAAGTAGATTCACGTCTTTGGCAAAGTTCATCTCTCTTATCTAAGCTAGATTCCCGTTGTAATAGTTTATTCTCACTATCTTTAAGTTCTGATTTTTTTTCTTTAATATCTTTATCTACTTCAAGTTTTAACTGATAAGATTTTTCTTTCGCTTCCATAACCGCATCTCTTTTTATCTTATCAGCATTTTTCTCTGCATCACTTAACATTTTATCTATTTTTTTAGAAGTTGTCCCTTCTCTTATATAAGCAACTAAAAAAGTTAATCCAAAACCACAAACTAATCCAAAAATTATAAGTAAAATGGAGAGTAACATTTCATCCATATTATACCTCCATTAGAATATACTTTAAATAAAAATCTAAACTATAATCTAATTATATTGTAAGTTTTAATTTACCACTTGTCAAGAAAAGTTCTAAACCAGGTAATGCAAGTATCTTATTTATATTTATCTTTTTATATAAAATTTTATTTATGGGAGATAAAAAAATGATAAAGGTAAATATTGAAGAATTATTAAGACAAAATAAGAGAAGTAAATATTGGTTATGTCAAAGAATGAATATAACTTCAAGAAATTTAAACAGAATTATAAGAGGAGAAACCACCTCTATTAGTTTTAAGTATATTGAAGAAATGTGCTTATTATTAAACTGCACACCAGGAGATTTACTAATATTAACAACTATTGATGATAATGAAAAAATTACACTTTAAAAGAAGCCATATCGCTTCTTTATTTTATTTTTCACTAGTTTTATCCAAATTAATACCATAAAATTCTCTAACTTTTTCTTCTATCTCATCTCTTAACTCGCATCTTTCTTTAAGTAATAACTTAACATTCTCTTTACCTTGACCAAGTTTCTCACCATTATAAGAATACCAAGAACCAGTCTTTTCAAGAACCCCTGCTTCACTACCTAAATCAATAAGTTCACCTTCTTTTGAAATACCTTCTCCATACATAATATCAACAACAGCAGTTTTAAATGGAGGTGCTACTTTATTTTTAACAACTTTTACTGTAGTCTTATTACCAATAACTTTATCACCAATTTTTAATTGTTCATTCCGTCTAATATCAAGTCTAATAGTAGAATAGAATTTCAAAGCTCTACCACCAGGAGTAGTCTCAGGATTACCAAACATAACCCCTACTTTTTCTCTTAATTGATTAATAAATATTGCAATCGTATTAGTCTTATTAATTGTACCAGATAATTTACGTAAAGCCTGTGACATAAGTCTAGCTTGTAAACCAACATGAGAGTCCCCCATCTCTCCATCAATTTCTGCTTGTGGAACAAGAGCTGCTACTGAGTCAATTACAATTATACTAACAGCCTCACTTCTAACCAAAGCTTCACAAATTTCAAGAGCTTGTTCTCCAGTATCAGGTTGAGATAAAATAAGTTCATTAGTATTAACCCCAAGTCTTTTCGCATAAACAGGATCAAGAGCATGTTCTGCATCAATAAAAGCAGCCCTACCTCCCTGTTTTTGTACTTCGGCAATCGCTTGTAGAGCAAAAGTAGTTTTACCACTAGATTCAGGTCCATATATTTCTATAATACGTCCTTTAGGATAACCTCCTATACCTAAAGCAATATCAAGACTTAAACACCCACTAGATACAACATCCATCTTCATATGAGGATTATCACCTAACCTCATAACAGCCCCTTTACCAAATTGTTTCTCTATATCAGCTAAAACAGCCTCCAAATTTTTATCTTTATTAACTTTATTAGTCATCTTACTCATAACGTCCTCCCATATAAATTAATTACAATACCATTTTATAAAGTTAAATTTAAATTGTCAAGCATTTTTTCGAACAACAGTTTGCGATTTCCCGTTAATTACCAAAAAAATACCATGAATTTTCAAAATTTACCTAGAGAAATTTAAAAATTCACTAAAAAAAAGAACCAAAATTTAATCTTCTTTTGGTCCCAAAATAAGCTTTTTATTAAGGTTAAAGTATTCTATCATAGAAATTATAGACATAATCGTTGCAAAATAAATTAAGAAATCATCTACTCTAATATTCCAAAGTTCAAATGGCAAATTATAAAAGAATACTAAAGCTAATCCTACCATCATGGAAGCAGTTTTAATCTTACCTGATTTAATCGCTGCCACTACTTTACCTTTACTAGAAGCTTGCATTTTAATAGCATCGACAATAGTATCTCTAAATATAATAATTACAGGTATAGCCACTGGAATAAAACCTTTATAAGCTAATATAATTAAAGCACTATTTACTAAAGCCTTATCAGCAATAGCATCTAACATCTTACCTAAATCAGTAACCTCATTATTCTTTCTAGCTAAATATCCATCTAAAAAATCAGTTAAACTTGCAATTATAAAGATAATTCCTGCAATAATATATTCTAATTTTATATAAATACCACTAACTTCAAACTGAGGAAAACTAAATCCTACAAGATAAAATGGAAATATCAAAATAATAATCATTACAATAGTTAAAATAATTCTTAAAAAAGTTAATTTAGTAGGTATATTCATAAACCTCTATTCCTTTCAATTCACTTGTAATAGCAGGTTCTCTATTTATAGTTTTAATAACTACTATAGAAATAATAATTGCAAGTAAAAAAATAATACCTGCTAACACAAATGGTAATTTTTTAATCTTTCTTTTATATTCTTTTGTATAAGGGGACTGAATCTTTTTAGTTTTCTCTTCTTCTTCCTTTTTCTTTTTCGCTTCCATAATATCATCTAAAGATATCTTAGAAGTATGTTCAAATAAAAAGTCATTAAATTCATCTTGTATCTTTTCAGGAGAAAGTCCTAAATATTTAGCATATTCTTTGACTAACTTTCTCATATAATAAACATCTTTAAAAGCTCTAACATTAGCACTCTCTATATTCTCTAAATAAGAAACATCAACATTTAAGTCACTAGCCGCTTCTTCTAAACTAACACCATTACTTCTCCTTGTATCTTCTAGATAATAACCTAACTCCTTCATAAATTGTCTATCTCCAATC
Organism: Candidatus Onthousia faecipullorum; assembly: GCA_018715925.1. Lineage (GTDB taxonomy): Bacteria > Bacillota_I > Bacilli_A > RF39 > UBA660 > Onthousia > Onthousia faecipullorum. The sequence continues at coordinate 9,661 of DVKQ01000049.1, read as the reverse complement.
TTATAATTAATATTTAATAAGCCATGTTCTGTACCTATTTCTAGGTGACAAGTATTTATCTACTATTTCTAGTCCTTAAGAAAATTCATTTTTCTTCTTAAAGCTCCCCTACCATAATTTGGGTTTCTCACTCGTGGGGTTTACCGCGTTTCACACACCTAGTTTCCTAGATGCTCGTCTCTGTGGCACTTTACAAACCTTTACCATAGAAAAACCTTAGGTAAAGGCTAAGCCGTTAGTGTCTAAACACTACCTTAAGTTATTTTTTCCTTAAGCACGAACACTACAATCATCGCAGACTGTGTGAGCATGGACTTTCCTCTAGGAATTAATCCCAGCACTTGTCTAAAATACTAATTATCATCTTTTCCATAAACTTCTTTTTCAAGTTGACTAAGTCTTCTTAGAATATCAAGATTACTAACTTCAGTTGTATCAGTATTATTTCTAGCAATTTCTACATTCATCTTAGCATTTCTAAGATCTTGTTTCAAAGCCATAATTTCTCTTAACAACTCCGCCTTTTCTTTTTCTAAGCTATCAATAATTGAAAAAAACTGTTCATAGTCACCAATAATAACATCAAGAAACTGGTCAACTTCTTTAAGACGATATCCTCTTGTATCAATCTTAAAATCTTTTTCCAAAATTTCTTGTGGTGTTAAAGTAATTTTATTCTGATACATCTAAATCACCAATCCCTTTACATCTTTATTTTAGAAAATATATCACCTTTTGTCAATCTTTTCTAAAAGAACTTCTGCATCTCTTACCATCAAAGCATCTTTTATTTTATTACTAAGACTAGATAATATTAATATTACATCACTATTATTCATAAATATCACTATCTCCTTACAAGGATAATAATATATCAATGAAAAAAGTACAACTGTTTCGACAAAAAGAGAACTTCTTTGACAAAATTACAAATAATAGTATAATAATATGCAATTTAAGGAGGACACATTATGAATTTAATGGAAAAGATAAAAGAATTTCTAGACAGTGAAGAACTAGTAAAATTATTTGAAATAAAAGGATATAAACCAACAGTAGAAGATGGATGGTTTAAATTAAAAAATATTAAAAATAACAAAATTGAAAGAATGAGAGTATATAACGATCCAAATAATGAAAAACGTATTCGCTTTAAAGGTGAAAATTGGGCATTTTCTCTTAATAGAAATAGTGAAGGACAACTATACTTAGATCACTTATTAATCGGTAACGTAGAAAAAGAAGAGTTTAATTTCAGTATGAGACACATTATCGATAAACATAACAAAAATAAAATTATTGTAAAACTAGTAGATGATAAAAATGTAAAACATACTTATAAAATTAAAGAAGAATCTATTAATATAGAAAGAAAGTCTATCAAAGATAAAACATTAATATGCAAAAATAGTGATTATGATATAAAAGAGTATGCCAAACAAGAGGATGAATATGAGTTTGAATACTTCACATTTTATAAAGATGAAAACAATTATGTAAGATTATGTAATCAAAGTAAAGAACATGCTAATAAATGTTTAAAAGAGTTTTTAATATTAGAAAAAACTTATATAAGTATTACAGCATATATTGAAAAAAGAATTCCCTTTCTACATGATAGTCTAACTTATATTAACGAGATTCGCAGAAATACAACAACACCATACAAAATGAAAAAGCTAATGAGAGAAACAAAAAAAAGAACAACTAAAAGTATATAAATTCAAGTAAAAATAGCCAATAATTATAGATATTTCTTAAAAGATATAGTATAATGTTAACAGGTGATAAAGATGAATTATCCTACTGGGATAAAAAAAAGTCATGAACAGATAATTAACTATTCACATCGTGGTATGACACTAGAAGATGATATAAACGAGACAAATAGTTACTATAGAGATAAAGATATTGCATATATATATAAAAAACCAACACCAATTAAAGTTACTAAAGTTGATTTTAGAAAAGATAGAACTTCTACTATTAAAGAAGCTTTCTATATGGAACCATCAACAACAGACTATAATGGTATCTATAAAGGATATTATATTGACTTTGAAGCTAAAGAAACTAAAAATAAAACTTCATTCCCACTAGCAAATATTCATAAGCACCAGATAAAGCACTTAGAAAACATTACAAATCATGGGGGAATCGGCTTTATAATTGTACGTTTTAGTGTACTTAATAAAACATATCTATTAAAAGCAGAGGACCTTTTTTCTTTTACTAAAGATAATGAAAGAAAATCAATTCCCATAGACTTCTTTAACAAAAAAGGATATCTATTAAAAGAAAAATATCGTCCCAGGCTTGACTACTTAACGGTAGTAGATGAATTTTTGGAGGTAAAAGATAATGGCAAAAACTAAAAAAACTAAAACAAGAAAAATTAAGCAAGATAAAAAATTATTTATAATATTTGCAGCAATGTTTATCATTTTAATGATTGTAGGATATTTTATTCTAGGATTATTATTTACAGCTTTCATGGGAGTTGGCATATTAATAATAGCAGGACTTGCTAAATTAGTAGATAGTGTTAAAAATAAACCAAAACAAAAAAAGATTGTAAATACTGTTTTAATTATTATACTATCTCTTGGTATATTAGTAATGCTAGCAGGTATTGTCTTTATGATATATATAGCAATATCAGCAAATCCTAAATTTGATGCTAAAAAACTAGATAGCTATGAACCTACTATTTTATATGATATAAATGGAGAAGAATTTGCAAGACTAGGTAGTGAAATGCGTGATAAAGTAACATATGATGAATTACCAGAAGTATTAGTAGATGCAATAGTTGCAACAGAAGACTCAAGATTTTTCCAACATAATGGTTTTGATGCCCCACGTTTTTTAAGAGCATCCATAGGACAAGTATTTGGTAACTCTGATGCTGGTGGTGCTTCTACTTTATCAATGCAAGTAGTAAAGAATAGTTTAACATCTAGTATCGCTACGGGGCTTAATGGAGTTATTAGAAAATTTCAAGACATTTATTTATCAATATTTAAACTAGAAAAAAATTATACCAAAGAACAAATTATAGAGTTTTATGTTAATAATCATAACTTAGGTGGTAATGTCTATGGTGTTAGCCAAGCAGCAAGAGTTTACTTTAACAAAGATATTCAAGACTTAAACTTAGCTGAAGCAAGTATTATAGCAGGAATGTTCCAAGCACCTAATGCTTATCGACCAGTAGAAGAAGAAAACTTAGAAGCTATTACTAAAAGACGTGATACTGTTCTTTACTTAATGGAACGTCATGGCTACATTACAGAAGAAGAAAGAGATCTAGCTAGTTCAATTAGTATTGAAAGTTTATTAAATTATAATGAAGAAGCTGATACAAGTGGAAATAGTGAATATCAAGGATATATTGATACAGTTGTCGCTGAAGTAGAAGAAACACTTAAAGAAAAACTTGGTGATAATGAAGAAGTTAATCCATATACTGTTCCTATGCAAATATACACTAACTTAGATAGAGAAAAACAAGATGGTGTTAATAGAGTTATGAACGGTGAAAGTTATACTTGGGTTAATGATGTTATTCAAAGCGGAGTTACTGTTCTAGATAGTGAAACTGGTAAGATTCTAGCTGTTGGAGCTGGTAGAAATAAAAAAGGTATTAGTACTTTAAACTTTGCAACAAGTGATACAATTAGAAGACAACCAGGATCAACTGCTAAACCATTATTTGATTATGGACCATTAATTGAATATAACAATGCCTCTACATTTGGTTACAATGATGGTAATGATAATTATAAAATGTTTGTAGATGAACCTTACTCATATAGTAGTGGCCAAGAAATAAATAACTGGGATGGAAGCTTTATGGGTAATATGACAACAAGAAGAGCCCTATCTTTATCAAGAAACATACCAGCTTTGAAAGCTTTCCAACAAGTAGATAATTCAAAAATAATAGAATTTGTACAACGTTTAGGAATAGAACCAGAAATTGAAAATGGTAAAATTCATGAAGCTCATGCCTTAGGTGCTTTCACAGGAGTTAACTCATTAGATATGGCAGGTGCTTATGCAGCCTTCTCTAACGGAGGTTATTATAATGAACCATATTCAGTTAGTAGAATAATTTTATCTACTACTGGTGAAGAATATGTTCATGAAAGTGAAAAAACTAAAGCTATGGAAGACTCTACTGCCTACATGATTACAAGTATATTAGATGACACAAGTATAACAGGTGGCGGTGCTATGGATAGAGTTGCTATGAAAACAGGTACTACTAACTTTCCAGAAGAAACTATAGATAGCCTAGGTATGGCAGGAGATGCCATAAGAGATTCCTGGGTTGTAGGTTATACTACTAAAACCGTAATTGCCATGTGGTATGGTTATGAAAAAACTAATAGTGAAACAGTATCTCAAGGATATTACTGTCATAATATAGCATGTACTGTACAACGTGATAGATTATTTACAGCCCTTGCTAATGAAGTATTTGAAGATAATAAAGAAGAATTTACAATGCCAGACAGTGTTGTAAGAGTACCTTTAATCGCTGGTAGTTCTACTGCTAAAATAGCAGGTTCTGGTTATACAGGTAGTGTAACAAATGAATACTTCAAAAAAGATCATGAACCTAAAGGAAGTGCCGAAACTAGTAATTTAGCAACACCTACAGGTTTAACTGCTACATACTCAAATGGTAATGTAAAATTATCTTGGAATGCAGTTAATCCAGGTACTACAGATTCAGCTTACGGTGATTTTGGATATAATGTTTACTTTAATAATACCTTATTAGGATTTACTACTAATACAAGTTATACAATTAATAACCCAAGTAATCCTTACGGTACATATAGAGTAGTCGCTACCTTCCAAAAATATGATGGTCTAAATAGTGAAGCTGCTACTTTCACCTTAGAAAAAGAAAGTGCTAATCTTAGAATAACAGCAAGTACAATTAATGTAGCAAGATTTAATATTAGTGATATAACTAATTATGTAACTGTCTTAAATGGTTCCGAAGATGTAACGAGCAAAACTAGTAATTGGACATTATCAAGTATCTCAGGACCAGTTACAAGTACATCCGTCTCTACCCTAACAGAAGCAGGTACTTACACCTTAAGATATCGCTTTACATATGATGGAGAAACTAAAGAAACAGGAAATATTACAGTAACAGTCACTGGAACTGATCCAGGCGGTGGCGAAGATGGAGGAGATAGTGGTAGCGAAACTACACCTACTCCAGAAACTTAAAAAAGAAGCTAGTGTTTAGCTTCTTTTCTTATACTTACAAATACTATTTAATTTACAATTATCACAGTTAGGGCTAACCGCTTTACAATGATATCTTCCAAATAGAACAAGTTGTAAATGCCTCTTAGCCCACTCTTCTCTTTTAAACTTTCTCTTTAACTTTTCTTCTACTTCCCTAACATTATCCCCATCTTTAGCAAGACCTAATCTCTTAGATACCCTTTCTACATGAGTATCAACAGCAATAGTAGGAATATTATAAAACTCTCCTAAAAACACATTAACAGTCTTTCTTCCAACTCCAGGCATTGTCTCTAAACATTTTCTGTTAGTTGGAACTTTACCATTATATTTAGAAAAAAGTATCTTAGCAATTTCCTTAACATAAACTGCTTTCTTTCTAAAAGAGCCAAGTGGTCTTAAAATACTTTCAATATCACTAATATTAGCATTACTTAACTTCTCTAAACTCTTATACTTATCAAATAGTATTGGAGTAACACTATTAACTCTTTTATCAGTAGTCTGAGCACTAAGAACAATAGCAATTAATAACTCATAATCATTATGATAATTAAGTTCACATTTAGGATCTTTAAATAACTCATCTAAATAATTCTCTATAACTTCTACTTTACTCATCATCATCATCATCAAACCAATCATAATCAAAGACCTCTACTGGTTCTTTTTCTTTAATTTCCTTATTTTTATTATTAAGAAAGTGTCTTACATCTTCACTAGTCTTAATTCCTTTCTTATCCCATTCATATAAAATCTTATCTATATATCTAATACTAGAAACACCATTAAGAACCGCTTCTTTAACCGCTTCAATAATAACACCACTATCAAAAGAAGAAGCCCATGCTTTAATAAACTCTATCTCGCTAGAATTAAGCGTCCTACCAAACTCTTTTTCAATAGTAGAAAATATACTAGTATCAAGCATCTCTTCATTATCTTTAATAACTTCATCACTAATTATAGAAGCTATTTTCTCATAGAATAAAGATATATCTACCTTCTCTTCACCTATTCCTTTATCATTTTTAAAAGTATCTATTAAAAGAAGCTTTTTATCAGTAAGAGAAGATATTAAAACTAAAATATCTTTAATACTAATTCCTAACTCTTCACTCATACTCTTAGGATCAAAAGTAAAAGTATTACCTTTATCCTTTAAATACATCAAAAATATAAATTCTTCTAGACTTATATTTAATTTCTTATATTCTTTAAAAAAAAGAAGAGGTACTACAATATTCTTACTTTCTAATAAACTAACCAGTTGTTTTTGTTTCATCAGCATCCTCCTTAACTAAATTACTACTAGTATATATCTTTTTAGCAAGATTTAAAAGCTCTTCTTTAGTATTATTAACTTCTAAATTTAATAATTTAATTTCTAACTTCTTCCATAACTTACTTATAATAGGACCATCTTCTATCTTTAAATAACTCATTAAATCATAACTATCTATAACTATATCACTTCTCTTATGAATAGGCATAGACTCATAATTATCCATAATGTCTTTCTTAGAAATAGAAAGAATCTCTCCTGCAACTGTACAAGGATATAAATCATAATAATAAAGAGTTGTAAAATCTAAAGGATTATTTTTAACAGATTCTCTTATATCTTTCATTAACTTTAACTCATTTCTAGTAAAAGGATAAATATCATCTACTTCTAACATAGTCCATACACCTATTACTTGACTACATGGTTCTATTTTATTAATATTATCTAAATATAAAACCTCTATCAAATCTAACTCTTTTATTAACATAATTCCTTTTTCAATATTAGGACTACTAAATATCTTATCTAATTCTTCTTTTTTTCTATTAATAGATAACTCTTTAAGTAAATATTTAGACTGCTTAATCGCTTCTTTAACTTCAAAAGTAAGTTCAAAGTTAAGAATAGTTGCAAATCTAATCGCTCTTAATATTCTAAGTGAATCTATTTTAAAAGACTCTAATGGATTAATAACAGTCTTAATTATTTTCTTATCTATATCACTTTTACAACTAAGTAAATCAACAATATTAAGAGCTTTATCCATACAAATAGTATTTATAGTAAAATCTCTTCTTTTTAAATCAGTCTTTAAATCATTAACATAATTAATAGTATCAGGATGCCTATTATCTAAATAATTACCATCATCTCTATAAGTAGTAATTTCAAATCTAATATTATTTAAATAAACAGTAACACTACCATAAACCTCATTATCTATATTAGCATTAGGAAATATCTTAATTAAATCTTTAGGTCTAGCATTAGTAGTAATATCAACATCATTAGATTTAATACCCATTATATAATCACGAACAAAGCCCCCTACAATATATGCTTCATAAGAGTTATCTTCTATTATATTTAAAACTTTTAAAGCAGTTTCTAACATTGTTTTATCCCAACCTTTTCTACATATATTGTACCATTTAATTAATCTTTTTTAAAGTAAATGATATTACTCCATAAAGTTCATTTATTATATAAAATCTATAAATAATATTATAATCCATAGTATCAAAGATATAACATTAACAAGATAAAATCTTAATTTTAAGGTCTTATGTCTAAAACAAAACATTCCTAAAAGTGCTCCTAAAACTCCTCCAATAACACCAAACAGATATAATAGTTTTTCACTAATTCTATAATAGTGTTTAACAGCAAGAAATTTATCTGCTCCATAAAGAATAAAGGTAATAATATTAATAAAAATTAAATAGCTTAACAGAAAGAAAAAAAGCCATTGCTGGCTTATTCGTTTACTGCATCTTTAAGAGCAGATCCTGCTTTAAATGAAACAGCCTTTCTTGCTGCGATTTGAACAGTTGCACCAGTTCTAGGATTACGTCCTTCACGAGCAGCTCTTTCTGAAACACTAAATGTACCAAATCCAACTAGTGGGATTTTATCTCCTTTAGCTAATGTTTCAGTAACAGTTTCGCAAAATGCATCGATAGCACGAGTTGCATCAGCTTTAGTTAAACCAGCTTTTTCTGCAACAGCTTCTACTAATTCTACTTTTTTCATTTATAAAACCTCCTATATAATTAAGCATTTATCTTGCTTACATATTAAGGATAGCATGAAAGCCTTTCTAAATCAATGGTTTTTACTGATTTTTACATCAATTATTAGGTATTTGTAATACTTGACCAACAGAAAGCAAATTAGATGTCAAATTGTTTAATGTCTTAATAGCATCAACAGTTACACCAAAACGATTAGCAATACTCCAAAGACTATCTCCTCTTTGTACTGTGTATGTTGTATAACTAGGATTAGTTGGATTATTAGTACTAGAACTAGGAATAATTAACACCTGTCCTATAGAAAGAAGATTAGATGTCAAATTATTTGCATCTTTTAAATCATTAACAGTAACACCAAACTTATTAGCAATACTCCATAAACTATCTCCAGATTGTACTGTATAAGTAGAAGGAGTAGTTTCATTATTATTATCATCTTCTAAGTCTTCATCTGCACTAAGACCAGGGATTATTAAAGATTGTCCTACACTTAAAGTATCACTAACTAAATCATTAGCATCTCTTATCTCTTGTACCGTAACACCAAAACGTCTTGCTATACTCCAAAGACTATCTCCTCGTTCTACTGTGTAATAGAATACTGCTCCATTATTATCACCAGTATCTTCATCTCCACTAACACCAGGTATAGTTAAGACCTGTCCTACACTTAAAACATCACTTGTTAAATTATTAGCATCCCTAAGTTGTTGAACTGTTACACCAAATCTATTACCAATACTCCATAAACTATCTCCAGACTGGACTGTATAAGTAGTAGGAGGTCCTGTTATATTGTCATTATCTTCTTCTCCATTACTAACTCCTGGAATAATTAAAACTTGTCCTATACTAAGAGTATCACTTGTTAAGCTATTAGCACTTCTTAAATCATTAACACTTATTCCATAACGACTTGCAATGCTCCATAGACTATCTCCTCTTTGCACAGTATAAGTAACATTACCACCAGTTCCAGTATCTCCACTAGTAGTAGGAATCCTAAGAAGTTGACCAACAGTAAGAGTATCACTTGTTAAGTTATTAGCATCTCTTAAAGCTTGTACTGTAACACCAAATTTACGAGCTATACTCCAAAGACTATCACCTTTAACTACAGTATAAAAGTTAGTACCACTTCCTTCTGGAGGAGTATAAGGAACACCAGCATACTGTGCAATCGCTCTAACAACGGCTTCCACATAATTTAATAAATCATTTTGTAATTTAACCCTATCATTAGCATTATCAATAAAACCATATTCAACAAGTAAAGATTGCATAGGAGCAGTTTCTCTAATGATGTAATAATAATCTTTAGATGGATCTTCAGGAAGTCTTC
>DVKQ01000048.1 GCA_018715925.1 Candidatus Onthousia faecipullorum | reverse complement strand
CCTTTATCTATAAAGTCTTTTTTAAAGTATTTAATAATATCATCGGTAGTTAATTTACTAATATTAGTTTTTTCATCATATCTATTCAAAAATCTAATAATAGCATATCTATAGTTTTTAATAGTAACTTCACTTCTACCTCCCATCCTTAAAGTTTCTTCACATTTTTTCAACCATACCTTTTTATTTTTTTCATTATTCATAAAAAAATCTCCCTTCATTTTTGTCAAAGAGAGAAAATAAATCTTTTCAAATTAATATTTTTGTGTATAATATTAAGTGTGTTGGATTTATTTAAACTCTTTGAGCGGAATTTATAATAAACCAACACTTTTTATTTTGCAATATATTTTTTTATAGAACTAAAGACTTTTCGTCAGAAATTTGGTACAATAAGCTCTTGAAAGACGGTGATTATCATGAAAACAGCAATTGTCTTATCAGGTGGAGGTGCTAAAGGAAGTTATCAATTAGGAGTCTGGAAAGCCCTAAGAGAATTACATATTAAATATGATATTGTAACAGGAACTTCTATTGGAGCCTTAAATGGAGTCTTAATGTGTGAAAACTCTTATTTTAAAGCTAAAAGACTATGGAAAAGAATTAACTTAGAATATCTTTTCAATGAACTACCTAAATCTAATAGAGAGATAGATATTCTTAAACTATTCGGAGGAAACTTCTTAAAAAATGGTGGTATGGATATTAAAAAGATAGAAACTATCCTAGAAGAATCTGTTAATAAAAGAAAATTTTATAATAGCAAAATAAACTTTGGTCTAATTACTTATAATTTTACCACTAAAAAGCCATTAATCTTATCTAAAGATAAAATACCTAGTAACAAACTAATAGATTACTTAATGGCATCTGCAACATGTTTCCCTGCCTTTAAAATGAAAGAAATAGATGGTAACAAATATATAGATGGTGGCTACTATGATAACCTACCTATAGAACTTGCTATAAAGTTAGGAGCAGAGTTTCTAATAATTATCGATTTAGGAGCACCAGGTTTCAAGAAAAAACCTAGTAAGCAAGTAAATAGTATAATAATAAAACCAAAAAATAACATATCTTTCTTCTTAAATTTTAATGAAGAAGCAGCCAAAATAAATGTAAAATTTGGTTATAATGATACCCTAAAAGCTTTTAATAAATTAGATGGTAATAAATTTACATTTAAAAAGAGTACTATTACTAAATATTATCTAAATCACAAAGGTATCTTATTAGATAAAAAAGAAAAAGGATTCTTAACATCTATAGAACAATTAGGTAAAATATTTAAGTTAGATGAAAGTAAAATATATAGTATGCATAGTTTTATAAAAGCTTTAAATAAAAAAATAGAACTAGAAGAATCTCTAGATAAAAGTACAATAAAAAATATAAAATCTCTAACTACTAAAATAAATTCTAAAACTTTGGTTTTATTTTTCTTAAATCATTTAGAAAATAGTAAGAATCCAAGAAAACTTAGTAAAGTATTTTCTAAAGAATATAAACTTGCTAAGTATTTACAAATATTAGGAGTAACATATGGAAAATAAATTTAAATATACAAGTGATAATAAGAGATATCATACTTTAACATATTATTATAAAGAAAAGTTTAATGCTAAAGTATGTAAAGTAAGTCTCAATGCTAATTTTACTTGTCCAAACATTGATGGTAAAGTTGGATTTGGTGGTTGCATTTATTGTTCAAAGTTAGGTAGCGGAGATTACGCAGGTAATCCTAATGAAAGTTTAATTACTCAGTTTGAAAAAGGAAAAGAGTTAATGCAAAGAAAATGGCCTAATGCTAAGTTTATCGCATATTTCCAAGCGAATACTAATACTTATGCTCCTCTAAATAAATTAAAGTCTTGCTTTGAACCATTTATAGAAAGAGATGACTGTATAGGTCTATCTATCGCTACTAGAAGTGATTCTATTACTAATCTTTGTTTAGACTATTTAGAAGATATTAGTAAAAGAACTTATCTAATAGTTGAATTAGGACTTCAAACTATTCATGAAAAGACAAGTAAATTAATAAATAGATGCTCTACTCTTGATAATTTTGATAATATGGTAAGAAAGTTAAAGGAAAGAAATATAAATGTTGTTGTTCATATTATTAATGGACTTCCCTATGAAACAGAAGAAATGATGATAGAAACAGTTAAACATTTAAATAATTTAAAGATTGATGGCATTAAAATACATATGCTTGGAGTATTAAAGAATACCCCTTTAGAAAAATATTATCATAATCATAAATTTCATATTCTAACAAAAGAAGAATATGTTAATATAGTAGTAAAGCAATTAGAGTATTTAAATGAAGAAATAGTAATACACCGTCTAACTGAAGATCCAGATCCAAACGATTTAATAGAACCTACTTGGCTAACAAAAAAGTTTACAATTTTAAATGAAATTGATAAAATAATGAGTACAAGGGATCTCTACCAAGGAGATAAATTAAAATAATAAGGTGATAAAAATGAAAAATATTAATATTAAAAAATCATTAAAAAAATTAATAGCAATGGGGACATTTTCTTTTGTATTAGTAATAACAGGATGTTCTAGTAAAGAAAATAATGCTGAAATAGAAAATACTGTTACAAAAGAAATAGAAAATAATAATGAAAGTACTAATACTGAAGATAACGAAATAGTTAAATATTTTGAAGAAAAACAAGAAGAAATTAATAATATTGCCAAAGATGAAAATGGATTACTTTATAAAGGTGGATTTGAAGCTGCTAATGAAGTATGGCATGAATTTTTTATTGATGCTGTTGACATAATTTTCTATGATAAAGAGTATGAAGGAAGTTCTTTTAGTAAATTAAATCCTGAAGCACAAGCAAAATGTCTTGATATAATAAAAGATCTTGAAAACACTATAAATGAAATAAATCCTAATTGGAAAGAAGACTTTGGTAAAATAAAAGATTCTACCGCAGAAGCTTATTCTAATCTTCTAGATAGCATCGAAGAACTTATAGGAACAGATAATTATAACAAAATAAAAGATTTCAAAGATAGTCTAAAAGACAGTCTTAGTGATATAGGCAATTCTCTTAAAGATAGTGCAAATAACTGGTATCAAGGTTATAAAAGTAAAAACAAATAGTGAATTATGTAAAGTAATCACTATTTTTTCTTGTCAATAGACACATCTTAGATTATAATGTTTATAAGGATAAAGGGTGATCATATGGATAAGCATATTAGAATTATAACTGTTAGTTCTCTTGCTTTACTTGGAATGCTTTGTATCTCATCAGGAGTAATGTACAATTCCTTACAGTCAAATAGTGTCGATGAAAAAGTATTAGTAATTGTAGAACAAAAACAAGTAAGTAAAGAAACTGATGTTGACATAAAATTGAAAAATCTAACTATCGAAGTTAACACTCCTTTAAGTGTTAAAATAATTGACTACTTAGATAGTGCCGTCTCAGATGAAGTTCTTGCAAACTTAAAGTTAGATACTAGTAGTGTAAATGTAACAGAACCAGGAACATACAATTACACTATTACTTACAAAAAGAAAACTTATCAAGGAATTATTATTGTAAAAGAAAAAGAAGTAACAACTAATACATTACAAAGTATAACTCTAAAGACAATTAATATTAATATTGGTACTACTCTATCACCAGATATTAGTAACTATGTAATAGAACCTCTTACAGATGATGTAAAAAGTACTATGTTAATTGATCTTAGTAAAGTAAATGTTAATCTAGCAGGTAGTTATCAATATACAATTACTTATAATAATAGTATATATACAGGTACTATAGTAGTAACAGAATCTCAACCTACTTTATCTACTAACATTGGAGAGCCTACATCAATTCCTGAGCCTAATCCTAATCCTGATCCTACACAAGAACCTACTACATAACCAAAAAGACTTCCCTTACAGGAAGTTTTTTTATAACATATTTTTCTTTTTTAATATTAAAGCGACTATTAATGACAATAACAAAGATATTAATAGTAGTAAAATAAAAGCATATGGATTTTTAGCAAATTCACCAAAAGTAACGTTCATACCCATAAAAGATGCTACCATTGTAGGTATAGAGAAAACAATAGTAATACCCGCTAAAAACTTCATAATAGTATTTAAGTTATTAGATATAATAGTAGCAACAGTAGAAGAAGTACTAGATAAAATACCTCTATACAAATCAGCCATTTCTATCGCTTGATTATTCTCAATAATTGCATCTTCTAACAAATCTTCATCTTCTTCATATAACTCTATTACATTACCCTTTAATATCTTATCAAGTACAACTCCATTAGATTTTAAAGCTGTAATTATATAAGTTAAACTGTTTTCAATAGAAAGTAAGTTCAAAAGTTCTTGATTCTTAGTAGCATTAAGTATATTCGCTTCCGCTTCTTCTATTTTACCATCTATTTCTCTTAACATTTTTAAATAAAGTATGGCAAGTTTATAAATCATTTGAATAATAAATCTACTCTTCTTATAAGTATAAAACTCTCTAACTTTTCCCTTAGTAAATTCATCAATAATACTATATTTCTGTAAACATACAGTCACAATATAATCATTTCTAACTACTAAAATACCTATAGGAAGTGTTGTAATAGTCTTAATATTATTCTTAGTCTCATAAACAGGAACATCTAAAAGAAGCATCTTAACTCCATCTTCCTCATCAATACGAGGTTTCTCATCATCATCAATTATACTCATAATAAAGTTTTTCTTAATACCAAGAGCATTAACAACTTCATCTATCTCATCTTCTGTAGGATTAACTAAATTAACCCAACTACCTATCTCATATGTCTCTATTCTACTAAATTCCCCACTAGTAACATCAGTATTATATATTTTTAGCACAAATATCACAGCCTTTCTAAAATATTAAAATAACCCCTTTATCTCTCCATTTACTAAATCGATATTTTCATAATTAGGCTTCTTAGGGAGTCCTGGCATTGTATAAATTTTACCACAAAGTACAGTAATAAACCCTGCTCCACTATTAATAATTAAATCTCTAACATGAAGTATATTATCTTTAGGATACCCTAGTAGTTTAGGATCATCACTTATCGAATATTGTGTTTTTGCAACACAAATTGGAAGATAAGATAAACCTAATTTATCTATAAGTTTTAACTTTTCTAAAGCATCTTCACTATATTCTACATGATTAGAGTTATAAACGAGTTTATTAAGTCTCATAATTTTATCTTTTATATCAAGATTTTCATCAACTATTGGTTTAAAGTTATTTGAATCTTCACATGACTTAATAACTGCTTTAGCAAGCTCCAAGGCTCCTTCTCCTCCCTTACTATAAGCATCACTTACAAGAAGAGGATAACCTAGATTATTAACATAATTCTTTATATAGTTAATATCATCTAGACTATCATCATTAAACTTATTAAGACAAACTACTATAGGTACATTATAGTTCTTTAAATGATTAAGATGAGCATCTATATTACATATCCCCGACTCTAACGAATCATTACCATTATATTTTAAAGCACGAACAGTCACAACTAAAACTATGGTCCTAGGGGTAATACCTGCAGTAGGACAAACTATATCAAGAAACTTTTCAGCTCCTAAATCACTACCAAAACCAGCTTCTGTAATAACGTAATGAGATAGACTCTTTGCAAGTTTAATAGAGGTAATACTACTACAACCATGAGCGATATTAGCGAAAGGTCCTCCATGAATAATAGCAGGAGTTTCCTCTAATGTTTGTACTAAATTAGGTTTAAAAGAATCCTTAAGTAAAACAGTTAAAGCTCCTTCTAATTTTAAATCATGAACATAAATAGGATCAGCTTTACTATTAAAACCTACTATTATATTAGATAATCTTTTCTTTAAATCATCTATATCAGTAGCAAGACAAAATAAAGCCATAACTTCACTAGCAGAAGTTATATTAAAGTGATCTATATACTCACCACTTTTACATAAAATCTTTACATCTCTTAGACTCCTATCATTAACATCTAAACAACGATTAAAAGTAACTTTCTTTATATCTAAACTATTACCTTGTTCAATATGATTATAAATCGCTGCACTAATCAAATTATTAGCAGATGTTATCGCATGAAAATCTCCAGTAAAATGTAAATTAATATCTTCCATTGGCACAACTTGACTATATCCTCCTCCAGTTGCCCCTCCTTTAACTCCAAAAACAGGCCCAAGTGATGGTTCTCTTAAAGCAAGACAAACGGACTTATTAAGCCTATTAAAAGCATCAGCAAGCCCAATACTAACAGTAGTTTTACCTTCACCATAAGGAGTCGGATTAATCGCTGTTACCAAGATAACTTTACCAGATTCATCACCCTTATCTTTAATAATCTTAGCTTTCCCTCTCCCATACATTTCTATATCATCTAAAGAAAGATTAAGCTTACTAGCAATTTTTTTAATATCTTTTAATTCTACACTATGAGCGATTTCTAAATCAGTCAATTAAATCACCTCCAAAACTATCTCTATTATATGCTAATAAATAGAAAAAAACTAGTCTTAAAAGACTAATTCTTTTTATTAATAGAATACCTTGTTACTACTCAGCCATAAATAAATAAATAGTTAACACAAAACTAAAGAAATATGATATACTTAAATTGCGAGATGAAACCTATCATAGCAAATTTGGTTATATAACATCTCGCTTTTTTGTGTAGAAAAT